>NZ_PNDJ01000017.1:0-102130 GCF_005887255.1 Pseudoalteromonas sp. S1609
CAACTGAACTACCACTCCGCATTTTCGTTTCTGTCTGAGTCTCCCCTGACAGCGGCGTGAATAATACGAACCAGCCTCTGCTTCGTCAAGGGCTTTTTTGTTTTTTTACAGGTTTTTTAGTCATCTGACATCGAAAGGTTTAAAATTCCACCTGATTTATCATTTTTTGAGCTACTTTCTGGTTCATCTGATTTTTGCTGTTCAGCTTTTTTTGACTCAACAGCTTTCTTTTTATTTAAAAAAGCTAAATTCAATTTAAGTTTTAATGGTTTGTTCTGCACAAAAACACGAATACATAACCAACCTATAAATAAAATGGCCAAATTTCCACCAACAATTAAACTAACCATTAATCCCGTGGCCATTACTTTTGGTTTTACAACTGGCACAGGAATAATTTCTGGTTCGCTAACACTGGCAACTGGAATTTCTGGAATCACTTCAATCGGTCTTTCTATTTCAAATAAATAGGTTGGCAATGTAGCCATAAACTCTCGGTCATTGATTGTTGAGCCAAAAACAGAGATTTCAATATTGTAGCGTCCCCAACCATAATCTTGTAAAGCCAGCTCTCTTGCTGTGGTGCTGTTGCTATCTAAGTAAAATACCTGCTCTTCGCCATTGGGGTAATAAATTTTACCTTGCATGATCACCGTTTCAGGTTTTAAAAGCTTATCATCAATATTGATGGTAATACGGTGATCTTCCCCCTCCTCAGTTGCTTCAATGGAGGTGAAGCTAAAAGGCGGCTCATGCACAACAATAGGTTCTTGAACCACCCGCCTCTCTAATACATCAGTGGTAATATAAAGCTCAGGGCGCCACTCGCCAGGTGTGAAATTTAAGGTAAACTCACCGGTAAAGACACCGTCTTTAGCGCTTTCATCGAACCCGTAGCCATCATCTTTGAATTCAGTTACTTGCTGTATGCCTGCACCAAAGTTTTCAAAGTTTTCATTATTGGTGCTCACAAAGCTTACATTAAGCGATACCGCATCTTTAAATAGGTTGGCGCGAATCGGCTCGCCATCATTTAAAATCTCACCAGTTACCTTTACAGTTTCACCCTGAAACAGAATTTTAGGCAGTGGGTCTACTTTTAGCGATAACTCACCAATAACAACAATGCGGCTTTCTGGCATTATTTGGCCAATAACTTGCCACGGCCCAGGCATGGGATTGCGAATAACCACTAAGTCATAATTTAATTCATCGTACCAATCAAGACTAGTGTTTCTCACCGCATTGGTTGCAAAGTATTTAGTACCATCGGGTCTTACTAAAATTACGGCAGGCGATCCTGTGCGTCTAAAAAATATTAATTTTATTTCATCAATTTTGTCATCAACACGAAAACGGTTATCCAGTAACGGGATTTCATTTTGTTTACCGCTGCCTTTTAACTCTTCAACTTGCTTTACGCTGTGTGCATCGGGGTGGAAACACACGGCAATTAAAAGCAGTGAAACTACTAATAGCGTTTTCATAATAATGCCCTATTCAGCGCGCCATAAACAATGGCCGCCCTCCTTTTGTACAATGTCTAAACGCGTTTGATGTGCGCTTTGCTCTGCATCGTTAGCTGCTATAACTACCAAAGGCGCCCTGTCGCTACTTAGGCGTCTAATACCGCCTTTTTGATCTTCACTTGAGTCATCTTTGTTTTGATTTAGGTTTAGCTTTACTTGTCCACCGGTCATTGCCAGGTAAACATCGGCTAAAATTTCAGAATCCAGTAAGGCGCCGTGTAATGTACGCTTAGTGTTATCAACATCATAGCGGCGACAAAGTGCATCAAGGTTGTTCTTCTGTCCTGGATGCAAGTCACGCGCCATTTTAAGGGTATCAAGCACGCCACAAAAACTATGGGTGTTTTGATAGCCTTGGTTTAATAACGCAAATTCATTATCCATATGGCCAATATCGAACGGCGCATTATGAATAACTAACTCAGCCCCTTTAATATAGTCAAAAAACTCTTGGGCAATGTCACGATAAAGCGGTTTGTCGCGTAAAAATTCATTAGTAATACCATGAACATCGATTGCTTCTTCTTCAATGCTGCGCTGCGGATTAATGTAAACGTGAAAATTATTGCCGGTTAACCGGCGATTCATAAGCTCCACACAGCCGATCTCAATGATACGATGCCCTTGTTTAGGGTCGATGCCGGTGGTTTCTGTATCTAAAACTATTTGTCTGCGTGCCATATCGAATTAAGCCTGACTCTGGTATCTTTCTATAATCACTTTATTGTACATAATATCAAGGTAAAACAGTGCAAAAAACCGTAGAGATTTACACCGATGGTTCGTGTTTAGGTAATCCAGGCCCCGGTGGTTATGGTATTTTTATGATTTATGAAGCCCATGAAAAAAAATTAAGCCAAGGTTATAAGCTTACAACCAACAACCGTATGGAAATGCTGGCAGCCATTGTGGCGCTAGAATCTCTTAATCGTGCCTGCCCTGTAACCCTGACTACCGATAGCCAATATGTTAAGCAGGGTATTGAGTCTTGGATCACCAATTGGAAAAAACGCGGTTGGCAAACCTCTGCTAAAAAACCGGTTAAAAATGTCGATTTATGGAAACGTCTCGACAAAGCCTGTGCCGAGCACAACGTTACCTGGAAATGGGTAAAAGGCCACAGTGGCCACAAATATAACGAAATTGTTGACGACCTTGCTCGTGATGCAGCCAGCAGCAACAATTTACTCGATGATGAAGGTTACCAACCGTAACCCTCTACATCATTCTATTTTTTATTTTGTTGATAATGCTGTTTTGAGGTTTGCCTAAGCCCTACCCCTTTTATTGGCGCAAATTGTGGGCGAGCATGCCACTTAGGTTTTATTGGCGTAAGTGGCGCAACACGCTTTCGTGCCACCAGCATATACACACTCCCCATAGGTTTTAAATATTGCTTGGTAAAGCTGCGCCAAAATGCGAACCGCGATAAGCGATTACCGCGTGCCAACGACGAATAAATAAAGCGCTCATCGGCCACAATTTCAAATCCAAGTAAATTTAGCCAATCTTTAACCCGTGCTGGTGTGAAAAATCGGCCTGTCCACGGTAATTTTTGACGGCTAAACGGCAGTAACTGCGCTAACCCACAAAAGCTAAACGGATTAAAACCCGTAATGGCGATATAACCGCCTGGAATAAGGGTTCGATGAGCCTCACGTAAAATATGATGTGGATCTGAGTGATATTCTAAACAATGGCTCATAATGCAAGCATCTATAGAGTGCTCATAAAAAGGCAGTTCGTCTATATCGGCAACCACCCCCGTGTATGGGCCAGGCTCTGCAACGCATACTTGATGCTTAATGGAGCTTTTGCTTGTATCTAGCTCAGCACTTAAATTACCTAATTTAAGCATATGATAGCCAAACATACGCGGTAACCACGGCGACAATTTGCGTTCTATATCACAACGTAAATAATCACCATGCGGAAACTGCTGCCAGGACAACGGTTTGGGACCTTCTTGAAAACTAAGGGCTGGTTTCATTATATAAGCTCGTTATAATATTAATTAAATACCACTTTATAGAGCAACGATACATGGTGCAAGTCAAAGCAATTAAAGCCTTTTCTGATAACTACATTTGGTGCTTAACCACCGAACAGAATAACCAAGCGTGGGTGGTTGACCCTGGGCAATCAGCACCAGTTTTAGAGCATTTAGCACAGCATAACTTAACCCTTGGCGGTATTTTAATTACCCATCATCATTATGATCATACCGATGGCGTAGCTCAATTAGTAAAGCAGTACCCAAACATTGCAGTTTATGGCCCTAGTAATAGCCCATTTGAGGGAATAACAATGCCTTTAAATGAAGGTGACACAATTAGCGTTTTAAACATTCCATTTGAAATTATAGCCACACCTGGGCACACCCTAGACCATATTTGTTATATTAATGATGCACTGGCCTTTACTGGCGACACCTTATTTAGTGGTGGTTGTGGGCGCTTATTTGAAGGCAGCCCAGAGCAAATGTGGCATTCATTTAATAAGTTGCGAGCATTGCCAAGTGATTGCAAAGTGTATTGCACCCACGAATACACCCAGGCAAACTTGGCCTTTGCAAAAGCGGTTGAGCCACGAAACCCCGAATTACTCGCTTACAGCCAGAAAGTAGATGAATTGCGAAAAAATGATGAAATAAGCTTGCCAAGCACCATAGGCCAAGAGCTTAAAGTTAACCCTTTTATGCGTAGTAATTTGCCCGATATTACAAAGTCATTACCAAAAGAGTATTGTTTAGTTACAAAAAACAATGAACCTTGGGAAAACTTTGCTAGTCTGAGGATGTTCAAAGATAATTTTTAAGCCAGTAACAAAAATAATTAACTGTTCATTTTAAATAACAATAAGTTAACACTTTCTAATTATATTTGTTTGGATTTTTAACGATGACAGGTGGCAATGTTGGCTCATAATGAGTAGTATTCGCCGAGTTTTTTACCCTATGTATTGGTATTTATGAATAAATCTCCTCTTTTATTGGTTTTAGCGATGACGCTAAGCGGTTGTCAAACATTGACAACATTAGACACAGATTCACAAAATCAAGTTCAAAACCAACTTGAAGGCGCCAGCCCAAATGATATTAGCACTGCATTAATGATTAATGCGCAATATCAACAAGTAAATGATATTGAAGAAGAAGCCCCTGTGTTTGACGATGTTTGGGAGCGTATTCGTTACCAATTATCTATTGATATTCCACAAAATCGCCCAGTGGTCGCTGAGCGTAATTATTATGCACGTCATCAGGCATACCTAGATCGCATTTCTAAACGTGCTGAGCCGTATTTACATTTTATTGTTGAAGAAATTGAAAAGCGTGAAATGCCCATCGAAATTGCACTTTTACCCATTGTAGAAAGTGCGTTCGACCCTTATGGCTATTCGCACCGTACTGCATCGGGTATTTGGCAGTTTATGCCCGCAACCGGCGAGCGTTTCGATTTAAAACAAAACTGGTGGTATGACGGTCGTCGCGATATTGTGCAGTCTACTCGCGCTGCACTTGATTATCTCTCGTACTTACACAAAACCCTTGAAGGTGATTGGCTGAACGCAATTGCCGCCTATAACTCAGGTGAAGGCCGCTTGCTGCGTGCGATTAAAAAGAATCGTAAAAAGCATTTACCTACCGACTTTTGGTCACTAGATTTACCTCGTGAAACCACCGCCTACGTGCCTAAATTATTAGCTTTAGCTGATTTACTAAAACGTGCAGATGAGTTTAAAGTGTCGTGGAAGCCAATAATTAACGCACAAGTAGTCGAAGTGGTTAATATTGAGTCACAAATAGATTTAGCACTGGCTGCGGATATGGCCGATATGACCCTTACCGAACTATATCGATTAAATCCAGGATTTAACCGCTGGGCAACCGATCCTGATGGCCCACACTTTTTATTACTTCCTACCGATAAAGTAGAACAATTCACTGAAAAGCTTACCGCTACAGCGATTAAAAACCGTCTTCGTTGGCAGCAATATAAGGTCAAACGTGGCGATAGCTTGTCGGTGATTGCAGATAAATTTACCACTAGTATCAGCGCGATTAAGTCATTAAATAAGCTTAACTCAAACGTAATTCGTGTGGGTCAACAAATTTTAGTACCACTCACTGATGGTAAAATTAACAGTGAACATTTGCCTCAGCAAGTACGTGCGGCCGCTAATAAAAGTTTACGCACTAAACTTTCTCATACGGTAAAAAGTGGCGATACCCTATGGGATATTAGCCGCGAATACGATGTAACTATGAGTGAATTAGCTAAGTGGAATAAGCTGAAAAAAAATGCAGTACTGCGTTTAAATCAAAAATTGGTAGTTTATAAGTCAGCTAGCCAGCCTAAAAAGTCAACGAGTAATACTAATCGTACTATTACCTACAAAGTGCGCCGAGGCGATTCTTTAGCGCGTATAGCGTCTAAGTTTAATTTAACAGTGAGCGATATTATTAAATGGAATAACCTTGCCGGACAAAAATACTTACAGCCAGGACAAAAGCTTAAATTAAAAGTAGATGTAAGAAGTAGCTGATCCTTATTGTAAAAAACTGTTAAATAAAAAAAGAGCGCATGCGCTCTTTTTTTATGCCTGCTATAAACCTTAGCCTACAATGCATAAAGGCTGTGCTGTTTGCCATGCACCGCGAGTAAAATCGGGAATATCGATTGAGCGGCTACGCTCACTCACAGACAGGGCTGATAACGGTGAAATAACCGACCATGCTGCGCCATCGTAAACGTCCTGATCCAGCGGTTCGCCATTTCTTAGGCAATAAATCATTCGCCAAAACATTAAAAAGTCCATGCCCCCGTGGCCGCCATTGCGCTGTGCTTCTTCACCCATTTTAATCCATAGGGGATGGTCGTACTGCTCATACCATGCGCTCATATCATAATCCCACTCATGAAAGCTTGTTGATCCGCCATTTTCAAGCGCAATACGATTAGGGAAACCGGCAAACACCCCATTCGTCCCTTGGATTAAATTATGTCGAGAGTATGGCCGAGGGGTTGTTGTATCGTGCTGTACCATAATACTGCGCCCCTTGAGAGTTTTAATCAGTGTCGTGTTCATATCACCGGCAATATAATTAAGCTGATTTCGGGAATGATCCGCTGCAAATTCACGTTGTGCATAGGCACTTCTACCCAGCGAAGGTGAGCTCATTGAGGTTAAAAAATCAAACCTATCGCCACGGTTTATATTCATATATTGCGATACAGGGCCTAATCCATGGGTCGGGTATAAGTTACCATCACGTTTTGCATGCCATTGCGTTCGCCATGAGCCTGTTTTGTGCTCAAGCTCTTTCATTTGCCAACGAAGCTCATGAATATAGGCCGCTTCGCCATGTAACAGCTCCCCAAATACACCTTGGCGCACCATGTTTAATACCATTAACTCGTCGCGACCGTAATTCACATTTTCCATCATCATGCAATTTTTTTGAGTACGTTCGGCGGTATCTACAATCTGCCACATTTCGTCAACAGTCAGTGCCAAGGGCACTTCAACAAAAGCATGTTTTGCGCTGTTCATAGTATCGATAGCCATAGGTGCATGCCATGCCCAAGGAGTAGAAATAATGACTATATCTATGTCTTGTCGTTCAAAGCATTTGTTGATAGGCCCGCTCACTGCCAGTATATAACGCCGGCTTAGCTATCCCTTTATCAACTAAATAATTGGCAGCTCGCTCTAGCACCTCAGTGTGCGTGTCACAAATAGCGACTATTTGCGCACCTTCAATATGGCTCATGCGCTTTACATGTCCATAACCGCGCTGACCCACACCAATAAAGCCCACTCTAACCACATCCATTTTAGGCGCGACTAAACCAATAACGCTGCGCCCTTGCTGTTTTGGTGCGCTTGCATTAGCACTTCCACTTGATGCACAACCACTCACTACACCGGCAGCTGCGGCAACACTGGCTGCTTTTAAAAAGTCTCGACGATTAAATTGCTTCATTGCTTTATCCCTTTTGTTATTGTTTTAACTTACCTAAAGGCGATGAACGGGTAAATAGGTGAAGAGGTAAGCGACATAAAAATAAGGTTAAAAGAGATAAAAATTCGCATTTAACGGTTACTTGGGGTTATAGTCGAAAAAATTATTATTTTAAGTAGTTATGTCTTATATAAAAATCACTGCACTTTTTTTAGCTATTGCACTAACGGGTTGCTCTGAGCCTACAACTCCAGCTTCATCTCTTGAAAACAGCTCAGGCGTTAGTTTAAACAATCTTAAGCAGCATATTAAAACCTTAGCATCAGATGACTTTGAAGGACGCGGCCCGCTTACCTTAGGTGAAGTTAAAACCGTTGGTTATTTAAGTGAGCAATACCAAGCTATGGGGTTGTCTGGCGCGTATCAAGGGAAATATTTACAGCCAGTTAAAATGGCCATGCTAACTGCAGATCAAAAAATGCAATTAACTATGGGAGAGCTTAGCTTTACTGCAGGTAAAGACTTCACCGCCCGTACAAAGCAGTTACAGCCGATTATTGATGTCCGCAATAGCGATATTGTGTTTGTTGGTTATGGAATTAACGCGCCAGAATATAACTGGAACGACTATGCCAATGTTGATGTAACCGATAAAACCGTTATTGTGCTGGTGAACGATCCGGGCTTTGCCACCCAAGACGATACACTATTTACAGGCAATGCCATGACCTACTATGGCCGCTGGACTTATAAATATGAAGAAGCCGCGCGCCAAGGTGCAAAAGCGGTATTTATTGTTCATGAAACAGCCCCTGCCGCATACCCTTGGGGCGTGGTTGAAAGCTCAAACACGGGCACCGAGTATAGCTTAATGGACAACAGCCTTAATGCATCTGAACTGCCGGTTATGGGCTGGTTAACACTTAATGCGGCTGAACAAGTATTCGCATCGGCAAACTTAAATTATCAACAATTAAAGCAACACGCATTAAGTAAGCAATTTCAAGCCAAGGAATTGAACTTAAAGGCGAACCTTGCATTTAAAAATGAAGTGTCACACGCTAAATCACATAATGTGGTTGCACAAATTACAGGCAGTGAAACCCCTGACGAATACGTTATTATTAGTGCCCATTGGGACCATTTTGGTACTAAACAAACCGACAGTGGACCTAAAATTTATAATGGCGCAGTCGATAATGCTTCAGGCACCGCAACAACACTTGGAATAGCTCGCATTATGAGCAAGATGCATCAGCAAAAGCCATTTAAACGCTCAATCCTGTTTGCTAACTTTACTGCCGAAGAAACAGGTCTAATTGGCTCAGAAGAATTTGCCAATGGGAACATGATTGCCACCAAAAAAATGGTCGGATTATTAAATATCGATGGTATGAACGTGCTCGATGAAACCGATTATATTTTGCAATACGGTAGCAACTTATCCGAAATGGAGCATTACTTAGCAAGCGCGGCTAAAGCACAAGGACGCGTGGTAAAAATGGATCCTCGCCCACAAAATGGATTGTTTTTTAGATCAGATCATTTCTCACTCGCTAAACAAGGCGTGCCAAGTTTACTGTTTATGAGCTTAGGTGATACCGACCCTGACTACATCAGTCATAAATACCATAAAGAAGCCGACGACTATTCAGATACATGGTCATTAGCTGGTGCAAAACAAGATATCGAGCTGGTTATAGATATAGCCAGACAACTTGCCAATAATGGCGATTGGCCTAAGTGGACAAGCGAGTCTGATTTTAAAGCCAAACGTTTAGAAGATAAGTAAATAAAAAAGCAGCCGAGAAATTACTCGGCTGCTTTTATCTGTATCGTTAAAGATTGTGCATGTTTGTTACTGAACTTTAGCAAATTCTTGCTTAGATAATTCACCATTCCCGTCAGTATCTAAGTCATCAAATAATTTAGCTAATTGTGAATTAGCTTGTGCTTCAGACTGGCTAATAACGCCGTCGCCATCAGAATCAAAAGAATCAAAGTCAACCGCAGCAAAAGCGGCAGAAGACGAAGCAAGTGCAATTAAAGCAAGCGTTTTAGTAAATGTTTTCATAATAAATCCTTAGCTTAATAAAAAAGTGGGTAAGAAATCCTTTTCAAAGATCCTTAGGGAATTATAAAGTTAGTATGCTGAAAATTCGTCTTTAGAAAGTTCACCATTGCCATCTACGTCCAGCTCTGCAAACTGCTCCATAAGTTCGGCCGCAACCGATGCTTCAGCTTGGCTAATTGCGCCACTACCATCTACATCAAGAGTTTCAAAGTCTGTGCTGGCAAATACTGCAGATGAAGAAGCAAGTGCCATAAGTACAAGAGTTGACTGTAATTTTTTCATAATATTAATCCTTCAAAGTATGCAATGTTTGGGTATAAATTAATTAACTCAACGCTACAACCGTACATCCTAGTTATTCTCTTTCATAGGCTCCCTTGCCTATTTAGGTTGTCTTTGGCAACTCAGAATATGTAATAGCGTTGAGCATTGGCCTTTTAAGCCTTAGAAAATTCTGCTTTAGAAAGCTCGCCGTTTTTATCCGTATCAAGCTCTGTAAACTTACTCATAAGTGAAGCGTCTACTGATGCTTCAGCTTGGCTTATTGCGCCATTACCATCCACATCCAGTGTGTCAAAATCTGTTGCAGCAAACGCCACAGATGAAGAAGCAAGTGCCATTAATACCAGTGTTGATTTAAATGTTGTCATAACGTAATTCCTTCATTGGGTTGTAAGGTTAAGCGTTAAGCTTAATCACTTTTTGCTAAATACAGCTTAGGTATTACAACTTCGATGCCATGTTTAATTTTTTATTTATAAACAATAAGTTAAAAATAAAAATGTGATTTTTACTTAAAAATGCCCAACATTTTGTTGCTCTTTTGCAACAGCTACTTTTAACTAAAAAAATACCCATTAAAATTCAACAAGTTAAATCATCTAAAAAAGACACACCTATCTTCAATTCAAAATAAAACAATAAAACTGAGTCGCTATAGAGATAAATCGCCACTGAACAAATTAACAACGCGAAATTAAACAGGTTAAATTAAATAGATAACAAATTGAAAATAAACAACTTAAATTGATTTGTAGAAAAATATAAATTAATTTTTTTAACGGGGAGAGAAAAAGCAAGGATTTGTCGCCGTATGGCGAATAAATACTTAAAGCAATGAATGAATCTCGTGCGGGATACTAATTTGATATCACTCATACCCACTTATTTGGGCATGAGTACAAGCGGTCACTTCCAGCCTTGGCGCCACCTTTGTTCATCTTTTAAATCGCGCCACTGAATAGGATATTGATTTTTTGACATCACCGCTTCAGTGATACATTCAATCACATTAGCGTCTTCATCAAATTCTACCTCAACAATAATAAAGTGCTTTTCTTTATTAATAGCTGGGATGGCAGTCCATTTACTATTTAGCAGTTTTTTAGGGTTTAATTTATTCATACTACACCTTTTATGTTTTCTGCTTGATAATACGCATCAGTGATACGTTTAGTTTTATTAAAAAACCAAAAACTTTCCTTTAAACATTTGTATTTAGCAATGAAAAGCATATTCTCCAGCATCAAGCGAAAGTAATTCAATAGCCGCATTTTCACCTATACTTGGCGTTTCACGAGTTCAAGCGGGGGAAAATCACTGTTTCAGCGCAAGGAGAACCGTCTTGTCGATTCAGGGTCAGAGGCCTGTTCGCTGCTACCTTAATATACGCTGGATAATTAATACACCCCGTTACCCACAGTAATGGCTATTTGATTGCTATGACTGTTTACTTCGGCTCATACAACCAAAACCAATAAATAATAGCGACAATAAGTAAAACGCCTAATAAATTAATTAATAGCATAATTAAATCCCCTATAAATAAAGTTACGAGTTACTGGCTTTAAAATAACGTAATCGGTTTGCATTAGTGACTACAGTAAGCGATGATAAAGCCATTGCCGCGCCAGCTACGACTGGGTTTAGTAGTAAACCAAAAAACGGATACAACAGCCCTGCAGCAATCGGAATACCCGCAATGTTATAAATAAACGCCCCAAACAAATTTTGTTTAATATTAGTTATGGTTGCGCCACTAATTGCAATGGCATCTGCAAGACCATGAAGTGAGCCTCGCATCAGCGTTATATCCGCACTTTCAATAGCTACATCTGTACCAGTGCCAATGGCAAATCCAACATCGGCTTGTGCCAACGCTGGCGCATCATTTATACCATCGCCAGTCATGCCCACAATTTCACCTTGAGATTGGCGCTTAGTCACTTCACCGGCTTTATCATCTGGCATTACTTGCGCTATAAAGTCTGTAATACCGACTTTGCTGGCAACGGCTTTAGCGGTCGCTTGGTTATCGCCTGTCAGCATAACCACATGAATACCATTATTTTGTAAGCGTTTAATGGCCTCAGCTGAGTCTTCTTTTATTGGGTCAGCAACTGCGATTATGGCATGTAATTGATTGCCAATAGCAAAGTACATCGGCGTTTTAGCAGCGTTGGCAAGCTGCTCGGCTTGAGGTATTGCCTCTGCAATATCTATATTGTGGCTTTTCATCAGTGCCTGATTGCCAAACAATAGGCTTTGCTCATTAATGGTACCGGTCACACCTTGCCCAGTGATAGCATTAAAATTACTGACTTTTTCAAGGGTAATATTTTGGTTTTTAGCATAATTAACAATGGCTTCGGCTAATGGATGCTCAGAACTACTTTCAAGACTAGCTGCTAACTTTAGCACCTCTGTACTGTCGCATTGGTTGAACGTAACCACATCGGTTACGGTTGGCTTACCTGCGGTTATAGTGCCTGTTTTGTCTAAGATCATGGTGGTGATTTTAGCTGTTGTTTGTAGCGCTTCACCGTTACGAATAAGTATACCCGACTGAGCAGCTTTACCTATGCCGACCATAATTGACATCGGTGTAGCTAAGCCAAGTGCACACGGGCAAGCAATAATTAAAACTGTGGTTATTGCAACAACCGCATAAGCAATACTCGGCTGTGGGCCAAAGTTAAGCCATGCTAAGCCTGCTAGCACCGCAATAATCATCACTGTGGGTACAAATATGCCTGAAATAACATCAGCTAAGCGTCCAATTGAGGGTTTAGAGTTTTGTGCACGTTTAACCATATTAATAATATTCGCTAAGGTGGTTTCGCTGCCTATATGGGTTGCTTTAAACAACAAAGTACCACTTTTATTAATACTGCCAGCAACAACCTTGTCACCCTCACCTTTATTAACCGGCATCGGTTCACCAGTGAGCATTGATTCATCTAGTGTACTGCTGCCTTCAATAACATCTCCATCGACTGAAATTTTCTCTCCAGGGCGGACACGAATCAAGTCATCTTTAATAACTTGGCTTATAGCTACATCTTGCTCTTGGTTATCTCGGATCACCCGTGCCGTTTTAGGTTGTAAACCAATTAAGCGTTTAATAGCCTCAGAGGTACGCCCTCGCGCCTTTACTTCAAAAGCTAAGCCAAGACTAATTAAGCCTATGATCATTGCTGAGGCTTCAAAATAAACGTGCCTAGCCACCTCTGGTAATAGACTTGGCATGCTCACCACCACCATTGAATATAGCCAGGCTGTTCCCGTACCAAGCGCAATCAAGGTATCCATATTAGCCGTATGATTTTTAAATGACTGCCATGCGCCAGTATAAAATTGCTTACCCGACACAATCATTACGACCAATGTCATCATTCCAACAATAAACCAGCCAATACGCTGGGCATTGCTAGTGACACTCATATCAAAAATTAAACCGTAAAGCATTAATGGCGCACCCAAACCCAATGCCAATAGCATATTGCGCATGAGCTTTTTATAGTGCGTGTTATCAGCTTCGGCTTTTTCATCTAGGGCGTCTTGTTGAGAATCACTATTCATAGGTTTAGCTTGATAGCCAATATCAGCGACAGCGTGCATTAGCTGCTCAGCCTTAGCCGAACCTTCTACTTGCACAGTTCGATCGGCAAAGTTCATTTCAACGCGCTGCGCACCCTTTACATTTTTCAGTGCTTTCTCTATTTTAGCCACGCAACTGCCACAATTTGCGCCTTCAATCATAAAGTTTTGAGTGGTGGATTGATTACTCATAACGCTTCCTTAGTATTTTTAACTTCAGAGATTGGATCAACAAAGGTCTCTATTAAGCTACATATATCTGCACTTACAGCCCCATCAGGCGATTTATCCCACTGTTTAACCGCTGCTTGCATTCGCGTGCGTAATTTAAGTGTTTCTTGAAAGTGCTGCTCTGTTTCCTCTAGTCGCTTTGCTATTAATTGTCGTGTGAGCGGACAAGGGCACTGCCCTTGCTCCGACTGTGCAATAATTTGTTGAATATCTTTTATTGAGAAACCGAGTTGACGCGCACTAATGATAAACTTTAAACGTTGCTGATCGGCTGCGGTATACACTTGATAACCATTGCGCTCACCACGAATAGGATTAAGCAGCTTTATTCGCGTGTAATGACGAACTGTGTCTTGGGTCACGCCCATAGTATTGGCTAATTGCTTTACGTACATCATTAAACCTCTGGCTGGCTATGTAATGACAACATAATAAACCTATGTGTAACACATAGGTCAACAATTAATTAAGCATATGGCTGGGAGTGCGAAAGAAAGTTAAGATAAGAGCAGCCACAATATGTGACTGCTAAATTTGAGAGTTACTATAGTGCTTAGTTTGCTTTGCTTCGAGATTGCTTAAGTGCTTCACCAAGCTCACCCGCAATTGCTTGAATTTCAGGCATAGCGTCTTGTACTAAGGCTTGTGACATTTGCATTGATTCTTGCATTACTTGTGGCATTTTCTTCAAAATAGCCTGCCCTGACTCTGTCTTATAAAAAGCTAACATGTCGCTAATTTCTTGTTCAGTAAATTGTTTATCGTAGAGGTTAATCATCATCGGCTGCATTTTTTGCCAGCTCATTTTTGTTTTTAATACCTCGGTCATATCAGCATAATATTTGTCGAAAATTGCTTTCTCATCTGGCTTTACGCCCATTTGCACTGACATATTTTGCATCATGCCCTCAACTTGCGTATACATGGAGTCAACCATGGCATCCATGTTCATCACTTCTACCAGCTCATCAATTTTTTGCTGTTTGGCAGTTTGCGCTGCAAGGTTAGTTGAAAAAATTAAAAGTGAAAGCAGTATTACCTTACCCATATTAATATCCTTTTTGTATTTGAATTAGCGTCATAATCACATGTTCAACAAGTGTTGTAAATGGGGACAACTAAAAAACGAAAAAGCCGAATAACAGGTGTTTATTCGGCTTTTAATCGTTTATTACCAGAACTAATCTTTTTCGATATTATCGAGCCCTTTCGTTCCCTCTTTAGCTTTAAGCTTATGATGAATAGCGGTTTTAATCAGCATATAGCCACTAATAGGTGCAGTGATTAATAGAAATATAGTGATTAATATTTCTTTTACACTTAAGCCACTGACTGAGTTAGCAAAAAATACCATAGCAGCGGTAAGTATACTCGCCATACCTAAAGTGGTGGCTTTTGTTGGCCCATGTAAACGCATAAAAAAATCAGGTAATTTAATTAAACCAATTGAGCCAATTAAAATAAATAACCCACCTAACAGCAGCAATATTGATACGATCCATTCACTTATCATTTTAATACCTTACTCAATTATGTCGCCACGAAGTAAATACTTACATACAGCTACCGTACTTATAAACCCAAGCATGGCAATAAGTAAGGCTGCTTCAAAGTACAGCCCCGTGCCCATGCTAATGCTATATAAAATAATCAAGGCAATCACGTTAATGTACATAGTATCGAGCGCTAAAATACGATCCGGTACTGATGGGCCAATAATAAGTCGCCATAGATTAAGTAATAACGACAATCCAACCATTGAAAAAACAATCAGTAATACTGTATCTAACATTGAAATATCTCCTTTAGGGGAGCTTCGTAACGTGCTTTTATTTGTTTAATAAGCGCTTGCTCATCATCTAAATCTAACACGTGAATTAATAAATAACGCTGTACCGGTTCATCGTCTTCATTAAGCGATTTAATCAGCGGGTAAACCTCGGCACTTACCGTACCCGGCGTTAAAGACACGCAGCTTGCTAAAATAGTAATTGGCATTTCATGCATTAAATCTATAGGCACTTTAACAAAGCCTGGACGCAGATTTTTTGAAGGGCCCAGTATTAATAATGCCACTTGCAAATTAGCCACTATAATATCGTAAAGTACGATTAGTAATTGCTTAAGTGCTAGCCCCGGCTTTAATATCAGCGGTTGCGGGTCTCTAAACGACATACTAAATAACGGTATTAGCAACGCGAGTAGCGCCCCTAATATAATATGCCCTACCGACACACTGTTGTTTAACAAGAGCCATACTATAAATAAAAATAGACTACGAAACGGCGTAGGTAACCAACCAAAACGAGCTTGTAAGCGCATTACATACCTCCCTTAAGTACCGCATTAATACCACCACTAATATCGTGAAGCTGTGTTGCCGCCTCGAGGGCGTACTGCGTTGCCACGTCACCAAAAATAACCAGTAGTATTGAACTTGCTAATAAACCAACTAACACGGTCACTTGTAGCGGGTGGGCATTGGCAACATCGCTAGCATCACCTGTTTTGTCTTTACGTTCCCAAAACAAACTAGTACCCGCACGTGATATAGCCACAATTTGCGCTAAGCTCATAATTAAGTAAACAGGCCAAAATACCAGTGCTTGCTCGCTATTTAAGGTCGTTTTTAAAATCCAAATTTTGCCAACAAAGCCCGAAAAAGGTGGCATACCAATAACGGTTAAACCGGCAATAATAAAACACGCACCTAATAAAAATGGTTGCTTTACTGCACGCCCTCCAACTAATCGATCACCAGCTTTACCTCGTTGTGTTGCAATTAAATCAGCAAGTAAAAATAGCGCCGCAGTCACTAACGTTGAATGCACTAAATAGTAAAGCAATGCAGCGGTGGCATTTATGTTTTGGAGTGCGACTAATGCCACCAACGTCCCTACAGAAACCAGTACTAAATTAGCGGTAAGCTTACGTAAATCTTGTGCGGCTAACACCCCTATTGCGCCAATCACTATGGTGGCAATAGCCAGCGCCCATAACCAAGACTGCGCCATATGCTCAAGTTCGCCAGCTTGTTCACCAAAAATAACCGTGTAAACACGTAAGGTCGCATAAACACCAACTTTAGTCATAATCGCAAATAATGCAGCAACCACAGGTGTGGCACTTGAGTAGGCGTTTGGTAACCATAAATGCAATGGTAATAACGCACTTTTAAGTGCAAATACAACGAGTAATAATAACCCGCCCGCTTTTGCTAAATAAACGTCGTCACCACTTAGCTGCGGTACTTTATTGGCCATATCAGCAATATTTAAGGTGCCTAATACACCGTATAAAATACCTAAACCAATTAAAAATACGCTTGAACCAACTAAATTTAAAATAACGTAATGCAGAGCCGCGCGCGTTTTGGGTTTACCGCCACCGTGCATTAACAGCGCATAAGAGGCAATTAATAACACTTCAAAAAATACGAAGACGTTAAATAAATCCCCTGTTAAAAATGCACCATTTACCCCTAATATTAAAAAATGGATTAAAGGGTGAAAAAAGCTACCTTGTTCATCATCACCAGCACAGCCATATAAAGCCACGCCAACCCCCAAAAAGGCGGTTAAAGTGACTAACAAGGTCGAGAGCATATCTGCAACCAGTACAATACCAAATGGTGCAGACCAGTTACCTATTGCATAAACAATAATACCGTTATCTTTAACCTGAACCAGCAGTAATACTGTGACTGCAAAGGTTAAAATAGCCATTAAGCTAGACATAAATCGGCGTGCAAATAAGCTTTTGCCACACGGTGGGAGCAACAAAATAATTGCCGCTAGCATTGGCAGTAAAATAGGCAAAGATGCTAAATGCTGAATCATTTTCTCTCCTTGCGTTTATTTTTAGTTAGGGTGCCATCAACATGGTCGTTGCCTAAATCTGCTCGGCCACGAATAGATAAAATAACCACAAACGCAGTCATCGCAAAGCCAATTACAATGGCTGTTAACACTAAGGCTTGTGGTAGCGGGTCAGCGTAATCAGCGCCAGTCCCTAGTACCACGGCTTTATTAATTGTTAAGCGCCCTGATGAGAATAAAAACAAATTAACCGCGTAAGAAATCATTGTCAGCCCCAGTACCACTGGGAATGTACGTGCTCTTAGCAATAAAAACACGCCACAGGTGACTAACACGCCAACGCAAGATGCGTATAACAGTTCCATTAAATATTTACCTCTTCTTTCTCTGCGTTCGCGGTCATATTACCTAAGCTCGCAAGGATCATCAGCGTAGCGCCAACAACAGTTAAGTACACGCCCAAGTCAAATACAATGGCGCTGGCAAGCTCTGTTTTACCAACAAACGGAATATCAAAGTAATCAAACCAGGTAGTTAAAAATGGCTTGTCAAAGAACCAACTTCCCACACCTGTAAACATGGCAATAGCAATACCTGATGCAATAATTTTTCGATAGTTAACATCAAAGCGTTCATTTATCCACGCAGTACCATGCGCCATATATTGTAAAATAAAGGCAATAGAAGTTACGAGGCCTGCTATAAAGCCTCCTCCAGGTAAGTTATGACCGCGTAGGAAAATATAAGCAGACACTAATAGCGCTAATGGCAGTAAGCTTTGAGAAATACAAGCCAATAAAATAGGATGGCGATCTTTAGACCATGGACGCCCTTCACTATCGCTCGCTGGCATATAAAGTGGAATTCTTGATAACAGTTTAAATATGCCCAGTGCGGCAATACCTAGTACAGTAATTTCACCTAAAGTATCAAAGCCCCTAAAATCAACCAAAATAACGTTAACTACATTAGTGCCACCACCGCCTGTTTTGGCGTTAGCAATAAAGAACTCAGAAATTGAATCAAGCGGACGAGTCAGTAAAGCGTAACAAATACTAGCAATTATGATCCCCACGGTAGAGGAAATAACCACATCACGTAAAATACGCAATGAGCTTGACTCTCTTGGCGTGCTTTGAGGTAAGAAAAACAGTGCCAACATTAATAGTATAATAGTGGCTACTTCTACAGTAAGTTGCGTTAAGGCCAAGTCAGGCGCTGAAAAACGGGTAAACGCCACCGACACCATTAACCCCACAATCGACAGCATTAATAACGACACCATTCGAATTCGATGCCAAATAACGGTAGCAATTGCACCTATTATGAGTAGTCCTGCACCAATTGCGTTTTGAATATCAACCGGTGTATTAGGCACGCTACCTGCTAGCTGCTTCATTTCAAATAATGGCCAACCAGAGGCAAGTAATACAACGCCTAACATTATAAATACATAACGTTGTAATGAGCCATTTTCTGTTGATTGGATTTTGTTTTGACACCAATTGACCACTACCGCTAAAAAACGCTCGAAGATTTTTTTAGCGTTAAAAGGAGGTAACGACGCTTGGAATTGGAACAAGTACTTACGATTAACGTAAATAAATAAACCACCAATTACCGCCATACCACTCATAAGTAGAGGTAAGTTGAAACCATGCCAAATAGTCAATTTATACTCAGGCATTGCTTCACCAAGTACGGCTAGTGAAGCGGCCGATAAAATACCATCAACGGCAAAGTGTGGAAAAATACCCACTAAAATACACAGTACCACTAAGATTTCTATAGGCACACGCATATAACGCGGTGCTTCATGAGGGGTACGTGGTAAATCAATGGGCTCACCATTAAAGAACACGTCATGAATAAAGCGTGATGAGTACGCCACCGACAACGCACCCGCTACAGTTGCCAGCACCGGGATTAGCCACGACATTGAGCCAAGTACCTGCTGATGCAGTGTCTCAGCAAAGAACATCTCTTTTGATAAGAAACCATTTAACAACGGTACACCTGCCATAGCGGCAGCAGCCACCATCGCCAAGGTGGCCGTATAAGGTAAGTAGCGCCACATGCCATTGAGTTTACGCATATCACGAGTACCGGTTTCATGGTCAATAATGCCGGTTGCCATAAATAACGACGCTTTAAACGTCGCGTGGTTAATAATATGAAAAATAGCGGCAACGGTCGCAAGCTGTGTATCTAGGCCTAGTAATAATGTAATTAAACCCAAATGACTAATCGTTGAATAGGCTAACAAGCCTTTTAAATCATGTTTGAATAACGCGATATAAGCGCCAAATAATAATGTGGTTAAACCGGTCAAACCGACTAATAAAAACCAGGTATCGGTACCCGCCAATGCGGGGTAAAAACGCGCAAGTAAAAAGATACCTGCTTTTACCATAGTGGCAGAGTGTAAATACGCACTAACCGGCGTAGGTGCAGCCATGGCATGCGGTAACCAAAAATGAAACGGAAATTGTGCAGATTTAGTAAAAGCACCTAATAATACTAGTACTAATGCCAATTCATATAAGTCGTGAGATTGAATAATCGCTTTGCTAGCTAAAATGGTGTCTAAGTCGTAGCTTCCAACAATATCGCCTAACAACATTAAGCCACCGAGTAAGGCTAAACCACCGGCGCCAGTTACCGCTAATGCCATGCGCGCCCCCTTGCGCGCCTCTGATTTGTGCCACCAATAACTGATTAACAAAAACGAGCTAATACTGGTTAGCTCCCAAAATACCCATAACTGAATCACATTGTTTGACATAACAATGCCCAGCATGGCGGTCATAAATAACATTAAGTAGCTAAATAGTTTTGGCAATGAATCATTTTGACTTAGGTAATAACGGGCATACAAAATTACTAGTAACCCTATTCCTAGAATCATAAATAAAAACAGTAAACTCAATCCATCCAAGCGCAAGGAAATATCTAACCCTAAGGCTGGTATCCACTGTGCGCTAAAACGAATGGTTTCCCCCGCAAGAACCGCGGGCGCATGATAAAGTGTAATTGCAAGCGCGGCTAACGGCGCAATAGCCGTTAGGCTCGTTGCCTGATTTCGAGAAAGTTTGCCGGTGCATGCAGAAATAACACTGCCGAATAAGGATAGCAGGGGTATCCAGAGCAAAGTCATAATGAAGGGCCTTTTTGAATCATAAAGTTTATCAATTCGCTACTTGTTATTATTAAATACCAAAGTGACTTGGGTATACGTTTTATGTCTGTTTTTTAACAACATTAATACGTATAGTTATACTGATAAACGCAGTTTTTGTCTATAGAAAGCGCCGCTAGCGGAACAATAATCAAACAAAAATACTTATAAATTAATGAACAGTAGCCAAATAAGCTCAGCTTTCAGACAGTTTACAGCGGAATATCCAATCACTAAAATCGTACAAATAAATGAGCATTAAGTGCTATGTGCTTTTGCCACAAAATACGATATTGCGCTGATAGGCCTAACTGCTGATATTGCATAATCGACCACTGTGCACTGGGCTTATAAGCAGTGCCGTCTTGTTGGCAGCTTTGGCTTTTGTGCCACCCTTTGGGAGCAACTGATTTTTTTGCAATAAATAAGTTGGGAGCAACAAACCCATCAAGCTGACATAACCACGCTTGCTTTTTTACCGGTAAAGCGTACTCATCTTCAAAGCCATTAAAGTGCATTAACTCATGCAAAAAAACCGCGTAGCTAGCCTGTGAATTAATATGCATTAAACCATTTTTTACACTGGCAGTACCTTGCTTAGGCATCATAACAGCAAAATCGAACCCAGTGGGAAGCCGCTTTTTAAGCGATGATTGTTGCCAATTGCACACAGCACGGGAGGATTCAGTACTATTGCAACTAATTGCATTACCCACATAAACTGGTTTTGAAAAACAAAAGGTATTGAGACTCGGCTCTGGGTTTTGAAAGTACGCGTTACGAAATTGATTGAGCCTGTATAAACCATCACGGTGATCGCTCAACATTAATACATTAAATGTACACTGCTTTTGTATCTCAACTTGCTCGCTTGCAAGTAAAAACCCTAACTTATTCATGAATGATGCACTCAATGTTTCTATGGGGGCTTGTTGCTGTAATTGCAGATGATAAAAGATATCGCCTTTAGGAAGCTTATTTTGATTTTTTAGTAGCGCTAAATCCTGCCAACGCTGTTGCGAAAATAACGAGTCGGCGAGTTTTTTTTGCTGTGCTCGTGTAATTTTATCCAAACTTGCTTGCCAAAATAGTTTAGCCGTTTCAGTTTGATTATTGCCTAATAATGACAACCCATAGCCATATTGAGCATCCGCTATTTTATTGCGAGCTAAGGTTGCTAAAGCTGTGGTGGGTAATTGTAATATGTGGTTTGCAAAGTAACGAGGGAATTGCCAATAACTGTCAATCACATTGGCCTTGGCATGTAATACTTGCCAAAAGCCAATGCTATTTTGTTTATTACTCGAGCCACTAATAACGCTAGCGCACAGTAATAAAGCACTTAGTTTTAAATAATTAGCCAGCGCTTTCACTGGCCATCAACTCAAGCTCTAAACGCGCATACTTATATTCTATAAATTCATGTACGTTCGTTGCTAGTGCCAATTTAAAGTAATCTGTGGCAATTGAAAGCTCGCCTGCGGCTTGGTGCTGTTTAGCTAAGTAAAAATAAGCTTCACATAAACGCTGAGCATATTCTTGTTGTGAACTTACACCATCGGCTATCCCTGAAAAAAATGCTTTTTCACTCATATCACCTACATACAAGGCAATAAGCTGATATGCCCATTCGTTTTCATCAAGGGCCGCCGCATTAGCTTTTAACGAAGCGAGCGCCTGAGTTTTATCTTGTGCTGCTTGAGCTAAATAAAGCCACAATACACGATAAGGGTCGTTAGGAGAGCGCTCCAAGAATGTTTTAAAGTCATCCTTTGCAAGCGTGGCTCTATCGCCATAGTACAAAGCAATACCACGATTTAAATACGCATATTCATGTTCTTGGTCTAACTCTATGGCTGAATCAAAATACTCGTATGCTTTTTCGTATTGCTGCATCAAGGTATGCTGAATACCCAAAAAGTTATAGACTTCAGCCAAATCAGGCTTAAGTTTAACCGCTCGGTTAAAATCAATTCGCGATAAAGTGGTCATGCCTAAGCTATCAAACAGCACACCACGGTCATAATAGAGCTTTGCTTGTTGCTCTGTACTTAAGTCTGCTCTATTTAATAGCTCTGAAAAACGAGCAATGGCAATTTCATTTCTAAAGTCTGATGCAAGTGGCGCAGTAAATGGTACATTAATAATAGCAGTGGGTTTAGTAGTAGCCTGACAAGCGCTTAAAGACAAAATAGCAAAAGATGCCAAGGCTAAATGTTTAAGTCTCATTAAAATCCTTAATACCGAGGTAAGTAGCAAATAGATAAGACATAAGCTGTCTTGTAAGGTTCATTCTTGTTATATGTTACTTAACGTCTTGAACACAATAGGTTGCTAACATTAAAGCATAAAAAAAGGGGCTAAACAGCCCCTTTTTATACTATCCAGTAATTATCTGGATGAAAGATTAGCAATTACGCGTCTTTAGACTCGTCAGCTGCAGGTGCTGCTGATTCCATTGCTTCTTTAATACTTAGACGTACACGGCCTTGACGGTCTACTTCTAGTACTTTAACTTTAACTTCTTGACCTTCACTAAGGTGATCAGCAACGTTGTTAACACGCTCAGTGCTGATTTGTGAGATATGCACTAGGCCATCTTTACCTGGAAGAATGTTTACAAACGCACCGAAATCAACGATACGTACCACTTTACCTTCGTAGATAGTACCTACTTCAAGCTCAGCAGTTAATTGCTCAATACGGCTAATTGCATTTGCTGCACTTTCACCGTCTGTAGCAGCAATCTTGATTGTGCCATCATCACCGATTTCAATCGTAGTACCCGTTTCTTCAGTAAGCTGACGGATAGTTGCGCCACCTTTACCGATAACTTCTGCGATTTTCTTCTGTGGGATTTGCATCGTGTAAATACGCGGAGCAAACATAGATAACTCTTCAGAAGGTGCAGAAATCGCTTCGTCCATTACATTTAGAATGTGTAAACGTGCAGCTTTCGCTTGTTTAAGCGCGATTTGCATGATTTCTTGAGTAATACCTTCAATTTTGATATCCATTTGCAGTGCAGTGATACCGTTAGTTGTACCCGCTACTTTAAAGTCCATGTCACCTAAGTGATCTTCATCACCCAAGATATCTGAAAGAACAACAAAGTTTTCTTCTTCTTTAACTAAGCCCATTGCGATACCCGCAACTGAGGCTTTAATTGGAACACCTGCGTTCATAAGCGCTAAAGACGTACCACAAACCGATGCCATTGAAGATGAACCATTTGATTCAGTAATTTCAGATACAACACGGATTGAATATGGGAAGTCAGTCAATGTTGGCATTACTGCTGCAATACCACGCTTAGCTAGGTTACCGTGGCCGATTTCACGACGCTTAGGAGAACCAACGAAACCAGTTTCACCTACACAGAACGGAGGGAAGTTGTAGTTAAGCATAAAGTGGTTTTTGTGCGTGCCAGTTAAATCGTCGATTAACTGTGAATCACGTTCTGTACCAAGTGTTGCTGTTACTAATGCTTGTGTTTCACCACGTGTGAAGATTGCAGAGCCGTGAGTACGTGGAAGTACACCCGTCATTACATCTAGAGCACGGATCATATCTGGTTCACGACCATCGATACGTTTTTCGCCAGCAGCGATACGGCCACGAACGATTTTCTTCTCAAGTGAACCGAATACTTTACCTACTTCTTGCTTATCAAGCGTTTCGCCTTCAGCAAGTTCGCTTGTTAGTGCTTCAACAACCGCATCTTTTGCAGCAGTTAATGCTTCTTTACGCGCTACTTTATCAGTAATACGGTAAGCTTCGCCTACTTTATCAGCAGCAAGAGTTGCTACTTTCTCTTCTAATGCAACGTTTTTCTCAGGTGCAGTCCAATCCCAAGTAGGCTTGCCTGCTTCTGCTTTAAATTCGTTAATTGCATTGATGATAGACTGTGATTGCTCATGGCCGTATACAACCGCGCCTAGCATTACGTCTTCAGCAAGTACGTCTGCTTCTGATTCAACCATAAGTACTGCGTTATCAGTACCAGCAACAACTAAGTCAAGTTGGCTCTCTTCAAGCTCTTTTAGTGTCGGGTTAAGTACGTATTCACCGTTAATGTAACCAACACGTGATGCGCCAATTGGACCGCTGAACGGGATACCAGAGATAGCAAGTGCTGCTGATGTACCAATCATCGCAACCATATCAGGTTGGATTTCAGGGTTTACAGAAACAACAGTCGCGATAACTTGTACTTCGTTTACGAAACCATTTGGGAAAAGTGGACGAATTGGACGGTCAATAAGACGTGCAATAAGTGTTTCGCCATCGTTAGGACGACCTTCACGCTTAAGGAAACCACCTGGGATACGACCAGCAGCGTACATACGCTCTTGGTAGTTAACTGTTAGTGGGAAGAAGTCTTGACCTGGTTGAGCTTCACGCTTACCAACAACCGTTACTAGTACTGACGTGTCGCCAATGCTTGCTAGCACTGCGCCGTCAGCTTGACGAGCGATAGCACCTGTTTCTAGCGTCACTGTGTGTTGACCTAGTTGAAATTCTTTTATAATTGCTTGCACTTAAAATATTCCTTAAATGTATTTTTAGTATTAATTAAGTTTTCATCAAAGTACCAATTACAGTACATAATTGTATTCAGTTGGAAATCAATTAAGTACTACAATTGGCAATGATGTAAATAACCGTAAATAAACCTTTTTATCTACGCGCCATAGTATATAACAAAGTCAGGTAAAATTGCGAGCTTAGTCCAGAGATAAACGCGTTGCTAAATTATGTACTTTGCTGTTACTTACAATGTGGCTTTTAGCTGATATTTCAAGGGGATTAATCGATGTGGATAGTGGGTATGGGGAAATTTAGACACAAAAAAAGGAGCTAAAAAGCTCCCCTTTTGATAATCAAGTTCTTAGCGACGTAGGCCAAGTTCTTTGATTAACGCAGTGTAACGCGAGATATCTTTACCTTTAAGGTAATCAAGCAGTTTACGGCGAGTGCTTACTTTACGAAGCAGACCACGACGTGAGTGGAAGTCATGCTTGTGATCAGCAAAGTGACCTTGAAGCTTGTTGATATCAAAAGTAAGTAATGCTACTTGTACTTCAGGTGAACCAGTGTCGCCTTCAGCGCGTGCGAATTTAGCAATGATATCGATTTTTTCTTGATTGCTTAGTGACATAATAACTCCAAAAGTTAAATTTAATAGGTGCTTTAGCCGATCACTAATTCAGCCAAAACGATTAAGCGGGCGTATTCTACCAATTATCAGCATAACTACAAGTTAAACTTTACTCTGGTTGTTGATTAGACAAGCCGCGCTTTGATTTTAAATGGCCATCAGGATTACGTTCGCCCGTACCAATAAATATTCCGTCAGCCAGTACCTTTATTGCACCTTCAGGCAGGGCTTTACCCAACACCACAGCTTGACCATGGCTAAATGCCATTCCCTGCTCTTTAGTAATTTCCACAACGGGTAAATCAACTAACGCAGTATCCATTGGCAATAATAGTTCGTCAAGGTAAGTGGAAGGCGCAACGTCTTGTTCTTTCGCTTGATTTAATAACGTTTCTAACTGCTCAAGTGTGACCATTTTATCTGCTGGGTAATGCCCTACAGCACTACGATGCAGCATAATCACATGCGCGCCGCAGCCTAAGTTTTCACCTAAGTCATCAACGATAGTACGAATATACGTACCTTTAGATACATGTGCAGTCATTTGTATCTCGTTAGCTTGCTCATCAAACTCATCAAGCGTTAAGCTAAATACGTTAATTTTTCGACATTTGCGAGGAACTTCTATGCCTTCACGCGCATATTTATATAAAGGTTTACCTTCATATTTAAGCGCTGAATACATTGATGGATATTGGTCTGACTCACCTAAAAACTTAGCAATCTCTTCGCTTAGTAATTGGGAAGTAACATTCACATCGCGAGTTTCGACCACTTCGCCATCAGAGTCTGATGTGGTAGTACGTTCACCTAGCTTAGCTCGAACAACATAGGTTTTATCTGTATCGAGTAAAAACTGGGTAAACTTAGTCGCTTCACCAAAACAAATTGGCAGCATGCCGGTTGCAAGCGGATCAAGCGCACCTGTGTGCCCCGCTTTTTGCGCAAAATAAATACCTTTAGCCTGCTGTAATGCCTTGTTTGATGAAATGCCTTCTGGTTTGTTTAACAACAAAATACCATCAACTGGACGGCCTTTACTGCGTCTTGCCATTAGTCTTTAGTGCCTTCTTCGCTATCTGTTTCATCATCAACATGCTTAGCATTATCTTCACGAATGATAGAGTCCACTAAGTTAGAGATGCGCATCCCTTCCATTAATGAGTTATCAACCACAAATTTAAGCTCTGGCATAATACGTGCGCGAATACGCTTACCTAGTAACGAACGGATATAGCCCGTTGCTTCGTTCAGTACTTTTGCACTCTGTTTTGCTGCATTTTCGTCTTCAGTGTTAAACACCGTGATAAAAACTTTGGCATAAGATAAATCGCGTGATACTTCTACCGCAGACACTGTCACCATGCCTAAGCGCGGATCTTTAATTTCGCGTTGTAGAATCACAGCAATTTCTTTTTGAATTTGCTGAGCAACACGATCAGTGCGAGAAAATTCTCTCATTTCACTTTCCTAAAATTATAACTTATTGAAAAACAATAACAAGTTAACTAAATAATGGATACACAAATGGGGGCTGAGCCCCCATTTAAAATCTTAACATAGGGTATGTTGGGCTATCGAGGTACGACCTTGAATGTCCAACACCACCTAACAACAATTAAAGACTACGTTGTACTTCAACTGTTTCAAATACTTCGATTTGGTCACCAACGCGAACGTCATTGTAGTTCTTAACGCCGATACCACATTCCATGCCGTTACGAACGTCTTGTACGTCATCTTTAAAGCGACGTAATGACTCAAGTTCACCTTCGTAAATAACCACGTTATCACGAAGTACACGAATTGGTGCGCTACGTTTGATAGTTCCTTCAGTAACCATACAACCAGCAATTGCGCCAATTTTTGGAGACTTAAATACATCACGTACTTCAGCAAGACCAATGATCTCTTGTTTAAACTCAGGAGCAAGCATACCAGACATGGCTTGCTTAACTTCTTCGATAAGTGCGTAAATTACGCTGTAGTAACGAAGGTCTAAGTTTTCAGAGTCAATCACTTTACGCGCTGATGCATCGGCACGAACGTTAAAGCCAACTACGATTGCGTTAGACGCTGCAGCAAGAGTTGCATCTGTTTCAGTGATACCACCAACACCAGAACCAACAATCTTCACTTTTACTTCATCAGTAGAAAGTTTAGTTAGTGAGTCTGAAATTGCTTCAATTGAACCTTGAACGTCTGCTTTAAGTACCACGTTAACTTCAGACACGTCGCCTTCAGTCATGTTAGTAAACATGTTTTCAAGCTTCGCTTTTTGCTGACGCGCTAATTTAACATCGCGGAATTTACCTTGACGGTAAAGTGCAACTTCACGTGCTTTACGCTCGTCTTTAACTACTGTCGCTTCATCACCTGCAGCTGGAATACCAGAAAGACCTAAAATCTCAACAGGGATAGAAGGACCCGCAGATTTAATGTCTTTACCGTTTTCATCGCGCATTGCACGAACACGGCCATACTCAAGACCACATAATACAATGTCACCTTGGTTAAGCGTACCTGATTGAACAAGGATAGACGCTACTGGACCACGGCCTTTATCAAGACGTGATTCAATTACAACACCTGCAGCCATACCTTCGCTAGGTGCATTTAGTTCTAACAGCTCAGATTGCATTAATACTGCTTCTAAAAGGTCATCAATACCAAGACCTGTTTTAGCTGAGATGTGAACGTATTGCGTATCACCGCCCCAATCTTCTGGGATAACGTCTAGCTGAGCTAGCTCGTTTTTAACGCGGTCTGGATCTGCGCCTTCTTTATCCATTTTGTTAACAGCAATGATTAAAGGAACGCCAGCTGCGCGAGCATGCTGTACCGCTTCTTTAGTTTGTGGCATTACACCATCATCGGCTGCAACTACTAGGATTACGATATCAGTCGCTTTTGCACCACGAGCACGCATAGATGTAAACGCGGCGTGACCCGGAGTATCTAAGAAAGTGATCATGTTGCCGTTAGTTTCAACGTGGTATGCACCAATATGCTGCGTAATGCCACCGGCTTCGCCTGAAGCAACTTTAGCTGAACGAATGTAATCAAGAGTTGACGTTTTACCGTGGTCAACGTGACCCATAACAGTTACTACTGGAGCACGAGGCTCAGACTTACCATCTTCGTGGCGGTCGTTAAGTACTGTTTGCTCTAATTCGTTTTCTTTAACGATGATAACTTTATGGCCCATTTCTTCTGCAACAAGTTGCGCAGTTTCTTGGTCAATAACTTGGTTAATCGTAACCATGTCACCCATTTTCATCATTGTTTTTACAACTTCAGCGCCTTTAACAGCCATGCGTGACGCAAGCTCAGCAACTGTAATTGTTTCACTAATACGCACTTCGTTTTTAACATCAGCCGTTGGTTTTTGGAAACCGTGCTGTAATGACGCTGGCGCTTTTAGCTTACCTTTTTTACCTTTAGACGCTGCAAATTTATCTTTTGCTGGCGCTTTTTTCTTTTTCTTCGCACGGCGTGAGCCTTGCTCTTCGCGAGCATCTGCTACATCTTCTGCTTCACGTGCGTAAGTTGAAGTCGTAAGGTGGTGATCCGCGGTTTCTTCGCGTTTCTTACGTTCTTCTTCTTCTTTCTTCCAGCGTGCTGAATTCTCTTCAGCTAGCTTTCTTGCCTCTTCTGCTTGACGTTTCGCTTCTTCTTCAGCTTTCTTCAATGCGGCCTCTTCTGCTTCTTTTTGCAGACGCTCAGCTTCGATGCGATCTTTCTCAGACTTAGCACTTTGCTCAGGGGTCATCTGCTGTTGTTTCGCTTTACGCTCAGCATCTGCTTTGCGTTTAGCTTCTTCTTTGGCTTTACGATCAGCGTCTTCTTTCGCTTTACGTTCTGCCTCTTGTTTCGCTTTCAATTCTGCGGCTTCTTGTTCAGCTTTTTGCTGCTCTTCAAGACGCGCTTTTTCTTCAGCGGCTAGACGTTGCTGTTCTTGCTCTTGCTCAACAGCACTTTTTTTCACGTAAGTGCGGGTTTTGCGAACTTCAACTTGCACAGCCTTTGCTTTACCCGTAGAGCCAGTCACACTTAATGTGCTTTTGCTCTTACGTTGCAATGTCATACGCGCTGGACCTTCAGATCCAGTACCGCCATGTTGCTTGCTTAGGTGATCAAGTAACGTTGCTTTTTCAGCTTCTGTTACATTATCGCCTGCTTGTTTAGTAATACCGGCTTGTGAAAACTGCTGTAGCAATTTATCAACAGTTGTACCTATATCACCGGCTAGTTTTTCAACATTTACTTCTGCCATAGTCTCTAATACCTCCGTTAATAAATTACTCGTCTGCAAACCAACAAATATTACGTGCAGCCATAATTAGCTCGCCCGCTTTCTCTGCAGATAGCTCTGTAATATCTACAAGCTCATCAATGCCTTGCTCAGCTAAGTCTTCAAGTGTTACTACACCCTTACTTGCCATAACAAATGCTAAATGACGCTCTAAGCCTTCAAGCGCAAGTAAGTCTTCAGCAGGCTCAGCGCCTTCTAAGCTTTCTTCCGTTTTAAGGGCTTTCGTTGTTAATGCATCTTTTGCACGTGAACGTAATACGTCCACTGTTTCTTCATCTAAGCCGTCGATTTCTAAAAACTCAGAAGCAGGTACATACGCAACTTCTTCAAGTGTTGAGAAACCCTCGTTGATAAGTAATGACGCAAACTCGTCATCAATATCTAAGTTTTCAGTAAATAAGTTAATTAACTTATCTGACTCAGCTTCGTTCTTAGCGCGCATTTCATCAACGGTCATTACGTTTAATTCCCAGCCAGTTAACTGGCTTGCTAAACGTACGTTTTGACCATTACGACCAATAGCTTGTGCTAAGTTATCAGCTTCAACAGCAATATCCATTGAGTGAGTGTCTTCATCCATTACGATTGAAGCCACTTCTGCTGGTGCCATTGCGTTAATAACAAACTGTGCTGGGTTGTCATCGTAAAGTACGATATCAACACGCTCACCGCCAAGTTCTGACGATACCGCTTGAACACGTGCGCCACGCATACCAACACACGCACCTACAGGGTCTATACGCTTATCATTAGACTTAACTGCGATTTTAGCGCGTGAACCTGGATCACGAGCTGCGGCACGTAATTCAATCATCTCTTCGCCAATTTCTGGCACCTCAATGCGGAATAATTCCATCAGCATTTCTGGTTTAGAACGGGTTACAAATAACTGTGCACCACGTGCTTCTGGTTTAACTTCATATAGAAGACCACGAATACGATCGCCTGGGCGGAAGTTTTCACGTGGCAGCATGTCGTCACGGTAAATAACCGCTTCTGCGTTATTACCTAAATCAAGTACGATTGCATCACGCGTTGCTTTTTTAACAACACCCGTTACTAGCTCGCCTTGCTGATCTTTGTACGCTTCAACCACTAAGGCACGCTCTGCTTCACGTACTTTTTGTACGATTACTTGCTTAGCCATTTGTGTTGTTATGCGGTCAAATTTAATTGATTCAATCTGCTCTTCTACGTAGTCGCCCATTTTCAAGTCTGGTTCTTCAACTTGAGCAGCTTCTAACGTGATTTCGCTGTATGGATTCTCTAAAGAACCATCTTCTAATACTTCAGCTATTTGCCAGCGACGGAATGTATCGTAATCGCCAGTTTTACGGTCAATTGCAACACGTACATCAATTTCACCATCATGCTTTTTCTTTGTCGCTGTCGCTAATGCGAACTCTAGAGCTTCAAAAATCTTTTCTTTTGGAACCGCTTTCTCATTGGAAACGGCTTCAGCAACCAATAATATCTCTTTTGCCATGGGTAATGCCTCGCTTGCCCTATTCCTTCGCACTCGAATTAAAACTTTGCGATTATGTTCGCACGTTCAATGTTACTAAGCATGATTAAATGCTCTGCACCATCGCTAGATAGTGTGATCATATCGCTGCTAACTGCTATTAAGTCGCCTTTAAAATTACGGCGACCGTCTTGTGGAAGCTTAGTACGCACGCGTACTTCCTCTCCTTGCGCCTGCTCGTAGTGATCTTGTTTGAATAATGGACGATCAACACCAGGAGACGACACTTCCAAATCATATTCGTTTGTAATCGGGTCTTCGACGTCTAAAATCGCACTAATTTGACGACTGGCATCTGCGCAGTTGTCAACTGAAATTCCATCCTCGTGAGCAATATATACTCTTAAGGTAGAATGGCGACCCGCTTGTACAAACTCAAGACCATGTAATTCAAAGCCTAGCATTTCTACCGCAGGCGTTAACATGGTTACTAAATCTTGTTCAAGTTTTGTCACGAAAATCCTCCATACAAACAAAAAAAGGGCTTATAGCCCTAAAATACTGAGTTTAAATTTTGATTTAATCGATAAACATTAAATCAAACGGTGCAGATACAACAACGCCCCGAACCAAGCGGGGCGTCACACCAAAAAACGCAAAACTGTGTGGCCTAGGGCCAAGCTTGGTTGCGAGTCAGTACCCTGACCAAATTAAACTTCATTAGCTTAAACGCAAAACGCGCATTACTTAGAATGCGCGATATAAAGTAGTAAGTTTAAACCTACTATTAAGATTGGTTGCGGGAGCCGGATTTGAACCAACGACCTTCGGGTTATGAGCCCGACGAGCTACCAGACTGCTCCATCCCGCGCCAATAGATAAAAAGTTAATAACTTAATATCGCTGTTAGTAAATTTTATAACCTACTAAACAATGGCCGCTATTATAAGGATGTGCCGCTAAATTAGCAACCATAATAACTAATAAGTTGATAAAAAAAGCAACCTAGTTTATCGCCTTACCTATACTATGTTTTCTATAAAATTTGAATCGTTACAATCAACCGCTGTATTAAATTGCATTCGGTGCTCTATTATCGGTAACCTGAACTTTGGATAATAAATCTATCTCAAGCAGCTATTTTCAGCGCTAACTGCGTTGAATTTACTTGCAATAGGCGAGCTATTGACGCGTAATTTCGCCTTGTTTTCACTGAAAATCTCTGGCTAGAGAAAATAAACATAAATATCATTTTTGATTTAATATGTTAGTAAACCTCTTAACCAGAGTTCAGGTTAAACATACTTTAAGAAATAGATCGCTTTTAAAAATATCACGTATAAAAGTTAATTTTGGCTAATTATGAAAAAATACAACACACTAAGATTGATTTTAGGTGATCAGCTCAATCCTGCTCATTCGTGGTTTAAAGACAAATCAGACGACACAGTATTTGTTATTGCTGAGCTTATGCAAGAAGCACACTATGTAAAACACCATGTACAAAAAATATCAGCCTTTTTTAAAGCCATGGAAAACTTCGCTAATGCATTAAAAGATGCTGGCTTCAATGTTTTACATCTCACGCTAGATGACACCAAAGACGATGATGACTTACCCGCTCTTTTAACGCGTTTAGTCCAGCAGCATGAATGTACCTCTATTGAATATCAATACCCAGATGAGTACCGTTTAAAAACACAACTTCACGAATTCGCGATAAATAGCGAGTTAACGGTGAATGCCTGCGACAGCGAGCACTTTTTATTGGCATTTAACGACATAGATAAACGCTTTAAAAAAGATAAACACGTCACTATGGAGCATTTTTATCGGGCAATGCGTAAGCAGTTTGATATTTTAATGGAAGATGACAAACCTGCCGGTGGGCAATGGAACTTTGATGCCAATAACCGTAATAAGTTTTCAAAAAGTGATTTAGCCGATATCCCCAAACCCAAATTATTTAAAAATGATGTTAGCGCCATTATTGAGCGTTTAGATAAACATAAAATAAATTACTTTGGACAGATAGACACGCAATTAAGCTGGCCAACAACCCGTAAGCAAGCAATAAGTGCGCTTGATCATTTTTGTGCACATTTACTGCCTCGCTTTGGTCAATTTCAAGATGCGATGACAGATCAATGCCCTGATAAGGATACCTTTTATCACAGCCGATTATCGTTTGCGTTAAATGCCAAAATTTTACCCCCTCGCTATGTTATCGACCGTGTTGTTAAAGAGTACCAACAACGTCAAGATGAAATATCTATTTCTCAGGTTGAAGGCTTTATTCGCCAAGTACTGGGTTGGCGCGAGTATGTGCGTGGCGTGTATTGGAAAAACATGCCCGATTACGCCAACAAAAACCAGCTTAATGCAACTCGTGCACTGCCGAGTTATTTTTGGAATGGTAAAACAAAAATGAATTGCTTAAGCCACTCATTAACACAAAGCTTAGACAGCGCGTATGCCCATCATATTCAGCGCTTAATGGTAATAGGTAATTTTTGTTTATTAACCGCCATCAGTCCCGATGAAGTGGATGAATGGTATTTAGGTGTTTATATTGATGCTATTGAGTGGGTAGAAATGCCTAACGCACGAGGGATGAGCCAGTTTGCTGACGATGGCATCATTGCCACTAAGCCTTATGCGGCTAGCGGCAACTATATAAATAAAATGAGTGACTACTGTAAAAGCTGCCAATACAAAGTAAAAGAAAAAGTGGGCAAAGACGCGTGTCCGCTAAACAGCCTTTACTGGCAGTTTATGCAAAAACACCGAGAGCGACTTGAGAAAAACCCACGAATAGGGATGGTTTATCGTAATTGGGATAAACAAGATGAATCATTTCGCCAAGCAACCTTAGAGCAAGCTAACAACTATTTAAATAATATTGAAAAGCTTTAAATATAAATGCCGTCAATTGGCGGCAGCATTCTTGATAGTTAATATTAAAGTACCAAAATAGGTAATATTGTTAATTAAATGTTTAATTTATTTGTCATGGCAATGTAATGAGCTTATTTTTTAATAGCACCTCTTACTCCAAACTATGATGAGAATAAAATGAAAAAACAATTAATTGCAGCGACACTTTTATTACTCGGTACAAGCCAAGCTCAAGCTTTTAGTCAAGAAACTCACAAACGTATTGTTCTTGATGCCGTAAATTATATGCAGCAACACCCAGCCAGCACCGAATATGCTGCCCTACGTCAGTACGCTGCACAAAACAATCTGACAATCTCTGAATTAGCCGAGCTGCTAGGACAAGCGGCTTATGATGTAGATGACTTTGAAGACACCTTTTTCTGTGGTGCCATTACAGGTTCGTGTGTTCAAGCGCCAGTATGGGGAGCAGCGCAAAGTATAGTTAAATATACAAGCTATTGGCATTTTCAAAATCATACCCAAGGTGCAGACCAACATGGAAACGATTTTGGTGGTTATAATTATGAGAAGCTCACCGTTTGGGGCACTATTGATAATCTTGCATCTGCTTGGCTTAAAGGTGACTACCTTGATGATGGTAAAGGGGGAGAAACAGGTTGGTTCAATGCCGACTCTTCAAAATATAACAGTTATGGTGTAACAGAATCTCACTACAGAATCGATAGCAACTCAACCTATTCTATGTACGATGACTTTGAAGAAATGCCATTTCAACCTATCGATAATTTAGGGCAATATTGGTATCAAAGTTACTTACAAAGCGGAAATCCTCAAGTATTAGGGTTTGTATTTCATACGACTGATTTATTACAACCTCACCACACATGGACCACATCAGACCTTAACCACTCTAGCTGGGAAAGTTGGGTAAAAGATTACTATGATCAAGAGCAGCTCAACGATTTATCACTCGTTACTCAAGCAATGCAAACGTTCTCGCCTTTAGATAAAAATAGCCAAGATGTTCGCCCATTATTAACTCAAGGTGGTTCATTTTCTTATGCTCAAGGTGGAATTGTACTCAATTCAAAAGATCATTTTGATCGCCTTAATATAGCTAAGCAAGTAGTGCCCCATGCAATAGCAATGGTGGTGCACTTATTGAACCACGCCATGGTTGCTCGCTAATGAAAAAAATGGCTATTTTAGTGATTACATTACTAGGGGCGTGTTACCACTCCCTAGTAATGGCCTCATTTACACAATACAGTAGTGATGAAATTAACTTTATGCATCGTGCTTATTTAAAGCACAAACCTGAAATTACAATCAATGAAGTTAGAACTCGTCTGTATGAGAATCAGTTTTTGTTACAACAAGCAGCGCTAAAAACACCTGCAATAATAAAGCGACAATCTGCCGTTGGTTTTAGCACTCAATACCATGTTGAACGTTACTTAAAAAATCTGTTCGATTCGCAATTAGCTATAAAGGCACAGTCAAGTCAGGTAAAGCTTGACACTTATGATAGCCATTGGCTTAAACACACATTAGGGTCCTACCCTAAAAATGGTCAATATGTGCAAAGCTTGATTAAAAAAATGCAGCAGATCGATTTAACCCCTATTTTGTATAACTCTATTAATTTATATGAATTTATCGATGCACTATCAATGCAGGTACGTTTTAAACTCCATAGAGGAGATAGTGAACTATTCAAAAGTGAATTAATAAAAAAACGGCAATTCAATATAGCGTTTTCAAAAGCCAAACCGATTTTGGCAAAACAGAATATTGATATTGAACATCTGTATGAAATAGCTAAAGGAGATATTTTGCGACCCTCCATTCAAAGCTGGCTAGGCATAAATACAATGATGCACATGCAGAGCCCTGTTCTTGAAAAGCTAGAGCAACAGGTAAACAAAAGCGAAATTAAAGCGTTTTATCAAGCAAATAAATCGCAGTTTAAATTTTTAAGTCAGGTAAAAGCCCACGGAGCTCAATTTGCTAATCGAGCCAATGCTGTAGACTTTCGCACGTTGGCGGATAACAAATCACTTGAACAAGCATTAGTAATATCAGGAAAACAAGATATATATGCTCAATACAATAGTGAATTAAACCGCAAAAACAAAAGTAGTTGGGTTGTACAACTTGCGTTCACAACTAAAGAAAACACCATTTCCGCTGTTATACGTACACCTAGTGGTGAATGGGTGGTGATACACAGTTATGAGCATCAGTTTGATTACTTTTTGCCAGAAGATGAAACCGTTCGATACCAAGCAACAAAGGCCATCGCAAAACAAAAAGCGGCACAACAGTATGAAAATAACTGGCTCAAGTGGCAAAATAAGACGGGAGTAATTTTATGAGTAAAAAAAATTTCGTTTCTGTCATTGCTTTAGCTTGTGTTGGTATTTACACACTTTTCACTCATTATACTAGCAAACCAACAATAGAAAATATTGATGGCCTTGACCAAGCTAAAAGTGTCAAGCAAACAACGTCCCTTGAGCTGACAGCTGATGACATGACTCAAGAGTTGGAAAGCACGCAATTGAAAACGGCTACAATTAGTAACACTAGTCCTCCCCCCTTGCCAACAATAACCTCTGTGGCCTATTTACCTAACATAGTAAAAAATACTCAGCCAATTGCTCAGTACAGTGGTGATTTAAATAATCACCAGGCATATCAAGATTTCCACCTTGAACAGCAAAGACAGCTAGAACAACGTTTTGTTGTTGCTGCAAAAGCCAAAATATTAAAGCTTGAAGACTTACTTGCTAAAGGCCGACAAAAAAAACTTTCACAAGAACAACTACAAGTTGCAATAGATAAAATTAACGCTTTAAAACAAATGCAAATAGATTTAAAAGACTAACAACGCAAAAAGCCGCCAAATGGCGGCTTTTCACAGGGAAAATACGTGTACTAGCTTAGCTATTTACTTTCGAGCATATTGCCTGAGCCAATTTCAATTTTACGTGGCTTCAGCGCTTCTGGGATCTCACGTTCAAGGTCGATGCTTAGTAAGCCGTTGGCTAGGTCTGCGCCAAGTACTTTAACGTGGTCACCTAACTGGAACTTACGCTCAAAGTTGCGCTCGGCAATGCCTTGATGAATGAATTTGCGTTCATCGTTTTGATCTTTACCTGCTTTAGTGCCTGATACAACTAACGTGTTGTTTTCAGATTGTAGGCTTAACTCGTCTTCACTAAATCCAGCAACTGCCATAGTGATACGGTATTTGTCTTTATCAAGCGCTTCGATGTTGTATGGAGGAAAACTTGGCTGCTTGTCAGTTCGTGCAGCGGCATCCATTAATGATGCTAAATGATCGAAACCAATGAATGAACGATATAGGGGTGATAAATCTACTGTACGCATAATAATATCCTCATATTTAAGCGATATATTGCTGCCACTTTTCGTTTGAACAAGTAACGGCAAAATTTAATTAATAATATAATTTTCAAATAGTTCTGTTTAAATGAAGACCCATCAGGCGTCCTCAAATAACTATTTATGGGCGGACAATTTTATTTCAAGATTTTATATAAAATATTTTTTATTTTTTTTACAGGCTCTAAAAAAAGCGAACACAATAATCGTTTTTTTGCACTGTAATAAATAATGAAATTAGTTACACTAGAGTCAACTAATTTGAGGAGAGCGTTATGTTAACAGTAATTTTTGGCCGTGAAGGCTGCCCTTTTTGTGTTCGCGCTAAAGATGTTGCAGAGCAACTTGCTAATGACCGCGATGATTTTAAATACCGCTACATCGACATCATCAAAGAAGGCATCAGTAAAGAAGATTTAGAAAAGTCTGCAGGCAAGCCATGCCCGACTGTGCCACAAATTTTTGTAGACCAAACACACATTGGTGGTTTTACAGAATTTGAAGCCTACGCCAAAGAAAACCTAGGCCTTTACCAGTAAATTTGTAGGTATATTGTTAACCAGCTTAATTAACGCACAACTTGGGCTGGTTAAATTTCGACCAACATCAAACACATATAAATTAGTTGTAATTTATACAAGCATTTGCCTCGTATTTCCTATACAATGCGCGCCTCTTTAAATTCGTTGAGGCGTATTAATGTCAGAACCAGTCACGTTTGAATCTCTAAATCTTTCTCCTGCAATTTTAAAGGCAGTTGAAGGGTTGGGTTACAAGACACCATCTGAAATCCAAGCTCAATGTATACCGTTATTGCTAGAAAGAAAGGACGTACTGGGACTAGCACAAACGGGTACAGGTAAAACAGCAGCATTTGCACTGCCATTACTAAATAATATTGACCCGTCTGTGAAACAGCCACAGATCCTTGTACTCACACCAACCCGTGAGCTTGCGATCCAAGTAGCTGAGGCATTTGAACAATATGCAAAACACACTCGTGGTGTTGAAGTACTGGCACTATATGGTGGCCAGAGCTACAGCATCCAGTTGAGCGCACTTCGTCGTGGCGCACAGATTATTGTTGCTACACCGGGTCGTTTAATCGATCACATAAACCGTGGCACTATCAAGTTTGATGCTTTACAAGCACTTGTACTTGATGAAGCCGATGAAATGCTACGTATGGGCTTTATCGATGATGTTGAAAACATCATGGAAAAAACGCCGCGTGAAAAGCAAACATGTCTTTTCTCTGCGACTATGCCTAAGCAAATTCAAAACATCAGCAGCAAATATATGAACAATCCTGAACAGGTTCATATTTCTGCACGCAACTCAACTGTATCGTCAGTAGAGCAAGTGTTTTGGAATGCACACGTACATAAAAACAAAGCCATTGTCCGTTTCTTAGAAGCAGAACAATATGAAGGTGCTATTGTTTTCGTACGTACACGTAACGATACAGTACAACTAGCTGAGTTATTAGAGCGCGAAGGTTTTTCTGCTGCGCCGCTTAACGGTGACATGAACCAGCAAGCGCGTGAGCGCACAGTTGATCGTTTAAAAAGCGGCATGCTAAACGTTGTTATTGCAACAGACGTAGCGGCACGTGGTCTTGATGTAGACCGTTTAAGCTTAGTTATCAACTACGACATTCCACAAGATTCTGAAGCCTACGTTCACCGTATCGGCCGTACAGGTCGTGCTGGTCGTACTGGTAAAGCGATTCTTTTCGTTAAGCATAACGAGCGTTATTTACTTAAAAATATCATTCGTCATACTAAATCTGAAATCGCACAAGTTGAATTACCAACAGCTAAAGTTGTTGAAGAGAAACGTATTAATGCGCTTCAAGAAAAGCTTACGCTTGCACTTGAAAATAAAGATATTACTTTCTTTAACGAAGTGGCTGCCAACATGGCACAAAAACTTGAGCTTGCTCCTGAAGACTTAGCGGGTGCATTACTGTGTTTAGCACAGCAACAATCGCCAATTAAAGTTGAAGAAGTTAAGATTCAACCGCGTGAGCGTAACGAACGCAACCCTCGCAACGACCGTAATGATCGTGGTGACCGTGGCCGTCGTAACGAACGTGGCGGTGAGCGCGCTGAGCGTAAACCTCGCGAGCGTAATAGCCGTGATGCAGGCCCTATGGATACGTACCGTATCGAAGTAGGTCGTGAGCATGGTGTTCAGGTTAAGAACATTGTTGGTGCAATTGCTAACGAAGCAGACATTTCAAGCAAGTTTATTGGTGACATTCGTCTTCACGACAGTCACAGTACGGTACAATTACCGCAAAACATGCCTAAAGATGTACTTGATCACTTCCAAAAAGTGTTTATTTGTAAACGCCCAATGGGTATGACATTAACACAAGATCAAGGCCCTTCTGAGCCACGCGGCGAGCGTTCTGAACGCCCTGCTGGTGACAAGAAGCGTAGCTTTAATAAAGATGGCCAACGCCCTGATAAGCGTAGCGGCCCTCGTAAAGAACGTCGCCCAGTTAGCTTCACCGCTAAGTAAGCAACGACTCTTTAGTAAAAAAACCTTGCCACGAAAGTGCCAAGGTTTTTTTGTGTCTGGAATTAAGGTATCAGGTCAGCTTAATCTTCGTAACTCGAAGCCGCAAGCCAGTATTAGGTACTTAACTAACATATTGAATTAAAAAATATTTTGTTTGTTTTCTCTAACCAGAGATTGCAGTAAAAACAAGGCGAAATTACGCGTCAATAGCTAGTCTATTGTAAGTAAGTTCAACGCAATTAGCGTTGAAAAAGCTGCTTGAGATAGCTTTATTATCCAAAACTCAGATTAATTAATGTGTATAAACATGTTTTCTTTGATTTTTAAAACAATAAAATTTATGTAAACTAAGCAAAGGCTATAATTCATGGACGAATTAAAAATTGAAAAGAAATTACGACAACTTACTCTTTGTAGCAATAATGTTCCCTATTTTATTATGCATCATTATTCCTATCTTAATGGACTTTACAGATCCACCATTTATAACAAATGAAATATACGACGTTATTTTCTTTATAGCACTCCCTATTATTTGTGGCGCATCATTCATCTATTTAAATATACTTGTATTCAATAAATATAGACGCTGCACTAAATACAGGGAGCATCTTAAATATAGTTTCTCAGATACAAAAACGAAATTATCATTAATATTCACGTATCCATTAATTCCTTTTTTAATCTATGGAACACTCTATATTTTTATCTCTGAGCCCATTAAGTTATGGGCTTACTACACGCAAGGCGACTATTGGTATAAGGAATATATCCTAACTGATGTACAAAAGTGTGGTTCTGATTATGAAGATAATTGTACTCGTTTATATTTCAAAGATCCTAAAACAAACGAAACTCATGATTTTAGGTGGTACGACGATAAGTCAACAATAATAAACAACAAAAACGATTATGTTTATATTTTTGGTGAGGCCAGTTTGTTTGGCTATATAGTGAGAGATTTAGAAAGGTAAATTACACTTACTTTGAATATTACAGCACTTTTATATAAACCTCACTCGAGTGAGTGAGGTTTATGAATCAAGATTTAAGTTAAGGCGCGACTGCTGGGTACACGTAGCTGGCATCAAGTCCTAATGGGATACCGAGTGCCCAGTAGCCTAGCAAGAAGATACTCCAGCCAATCATAAAGGCGATTGAATATGGCAGCATCATCGCGATAAGCGTACCTATGCCTGTGCCTTTAACGTATTTTTGGCAGTACACTACCACTAGCGGGAAGTATGGCATGAGCGGAGTGATAATATTAGAGCTAGAATCTCCCACACGGTACGCTGCTTGCGTTAAGTCTGGCGAAATACCGAGTTGCATTAGCATAGGCACAAATACCGGACCTAATAGTGCCCACTTAGCCGAGCTTGAACCAACAAACAAGTTTACAAAACCAGTTAGGAAAATAATCCCTACCACCGTTACAGAGCTCGGTAACTCCATTGCTTTTAATACTTGAGCCCCTTCAATTGCCAGTAAAGCACCTAGGTTTGATTTACTAAATGCAGCAATAAATAATGAACAAAAGAATGCCATAACAATGTAATACGCCATACCATTCATGGCTTTGCTCATCGCATCTATCATGTCTTTAGAGCTTTTAAAGGTGCCTACGGTAAAACCATATACTGCGCCTGGGATCCAAAACAGTAAGAAGATTAGCGGCACTATTGACTGCATTAATGGTGAACTAAAGTTTGTTAAAGAGCCATCGCTGCTGCGCATCGCTGAATCAGCGGGTGCAGATACATACGCTAATAACGCAATACCTGCAATCATTACGGAACTGGCAATAAGAAAGGCGCGCTTTTCGTCACTACGGGCATCTTCAAATGCTGGTAGGTCTTGAGTTTCGCCATCAACTGGTGAATTTTTTAAACGTGGTTCAATAATTTTATCGGTGATATACCAACCTAACATCACAATAAATAAACTTGATGCTGAAGCAAAGCCCCAGTTATTAAGCGGGTTAATGCTCATTGTTGGATTAATAATTTGTGCTGCACTTTGCGTAAAACTTTGCAGTAATGGGTCAATCCCAGATGGGATAAAGTTAGCCCCAAAGCCACCACTTACCCCGGCAAATGCCGCTGCAATACCGGCAAGCGGATGACGACCTGCTGCAAAAAATATTACCCCAGCAAGTGGAATAACCAGCACATACCCTGCATCGGTAGCCGTATGGCTCACAATAGCTACCAAAATAATTGAGGGTGTTAGTAATTTTCTAGGCGTTACTTTGAGCATTAATTTAAGGCCGGTATTAATAAAGCCCGAATGCTCTGCAACGCCTACACCTAGCATAGCAACCAGTACTACACCCAGTGGCGCAAAACCGGTGAATGTTTTTACCATAGAAGATAAAAAAGTGGCCAACGAATCGCTGGCAAGCATGTTATTAATAATAATCGCTTCGCCAGTGCGAGGGTCTATTGCATCAAATGTGACGCTTGAAAACCACCAAGACAAAAACCAGATTAATAACATGGCAAACAAAAAGATAATTGCTGGATCAGGAAGCTTATTCCCTACCCGCTCAACAAAATTTAAAAATCGCGCAACTATGCCCGTTGGCATTGTCGCATCATTATTGTTATTCATTTCACTTGTTCCCTAGAATTTAGACTACGCTACTTTAGCGTATCTAAGGAATGAGGTAAATTTTAACTGAATAAACAAGTTCTTTTTTAGGCACAAAAAAACGCGGCTCAGTGGCCGCGCAGTTATAAGTGAATAAAAAAAGCTTATGCGAGTGCTTTTACTTCATCCCATATTCTTACTACGAGTGCTTTATCATCTTCATTAAGTTCGCCATTGCGATAAGCTTTTACTAAGCTTTTTTCAACCGTGTCGTTTAGTTCTGCAATTTCTAGATTTAACTCTTCAACTTGTGCATAACCTACGGCCAAATCAAAGTGGCCGCGTAAATAACCGCCAGCAAATAACTCGTCATCGGTGGCTTTTATCACTAAATCATCAAAATATTGCTGCGCAGCATCTATGTAATTTACTAAACTCATGTGTTACTTCTCCTCTGGGTGCAGCCCATCTTGATGACCTACTGCATACATAATATGGTCGTTAAACCCACTGGTTACACGTATATAACCGCTTAATTCATCATCTAACTTGCTATCACCGGTATCACAAATCAGCGGTCGGCCATTTAAAGCCTGTAATTTTGTTTTTGTAGCCACCACAATAATATTATCGCGGCCTATCGCTTTAATTAACGCAGGGCTAAGCTGTTGATTGCCTCGACCAAAAATATGCCCTTGGCCGCCAATTAGAGTGATCACTAACTTTGTTTCACGTTCTTTGGTAAGTTCAAGAAGTTGCTGTGCTGTTAGGTCTTGCCCTACTAAGGCTTGATCTTCAACGAGATCAACACCGAGTAAGGTGTTTTCAAGCCCCATCTCTTCCATCACTGCGCCGACCGTTGAGCCACTACCCATGACATAGAGGCTATCGGCATCCATTTCACTAACGACATAAGCAGCTATATCTGCTAGCACCAGCTCGTCAGTTTCTTTACCGCCATTTTTAACCGCTTGTACATAGCGCACTTCACTTGGCACTTGCATTTCACCATAACGTTTTGCTTTTACTGTTCCTTGGCGAAAAGCCACTTCATCAATGTCCATCACATCAGCATCGCTTAATGTTACCAGCTCACCTTTTACCAGCATTTCAACTACACGGCCTGCGGCTTTTGGCGTTATGGCATACACGCCGGAATGAATTTTACACCCAGCAGGAATGCCCAATACGGGTACAGAGTCTTCTACAGCATGGCAAATATTGCGCGCCGTTCCGTCGCCACCAGCAAATAAGATTAAATCAACACCTTGTTGCTGTAATAAACGAGCTGCAGCTTCGGTATCATCACTGGTTGTGGGTGAGTTACTTTGATAAACCACTTGCGTATTAAAGCCCAGCGCTTTTGCTGTTTGCTCCCCCATTTCATCATTAACAGTATAAATAGTAATATTTGATTGATGAGGTACCAGCACTTCAAGTGCAGCTTTAGTGCGGCTATTTGACTTAGGCTCTGCACCTAATGCGATGGCTTTAGCAGCGGTGTCTTCGCCATCACTGCCTTTTAGCGCCACACTACCACCGAGTCCTGCGACCGGATTTACAATCAACCCTAATTTAAACTGCATCTTTTAGCTCCTCGGGAGAATGCCATGAAAACTGCGCAGCATGTAATGGCCACGTGGTGTTATAAAATTTACACAGTGCTTTTAATAATAAGGTTGTTCGCGGGTTAAACCCGTTTTGCAACAACTCTAATAACTTTGCATGAACACGTGATTGAAACGCAAATCGACAAGTTTGCTCACCATTTAAATTATCTACCGATACGTTAAAATCAAACCCAGCAGCCACACTCACTGCCCACTCTATTGCTTGAGGTTTTACCTCTACTGATTCAAACTCCGCTTGCTGTGTAGCATCGCGCCCATCAGGGCAATACCAATAACCATAGTCTTCACTTAAACGGCGTTGCGAGCCTGCCACTAACCAATGAGCTATTTCATGTAGTGCACTGGCATAAAAACCATGGGCAAACACAATTTGATGATATGGAGTTGTATCATTTGCGGGAATGTAAATAGGCTCATGCTCACCTTTTACCAAACGCGTGTTATAGCTTTGGTAAAAAGTGTGTTCGAAAATAGACATTAGATCAGCTACTTGGTGCATAAATACTTCGTATACTCGTTTGAACCCGATGCTTTAAAGACAGATAAAATTAGTATAAAGCACACTAAAAACGAAGCGAATTGTACGTACTTTTATCTACAAAGTAAAAAATTAGCGATGCATTAATTAAGGCTTCCTTACCATACTTTATTTACTGAACGCTTAATTACGCTTACCATACACCAACCAAAAACCTGAATTGACTCACTCTTATGGTTAAACAACACAGCTCTTTGTCGTGGCTATTTATCTCTTTTACTTTTTTAACACTGTTGGCTACTTCTGCCAGCAGTTATGCAAAAAGCATAAGTATTAACGTATTTGCTATTCCCTCTAAGCCTATTGTTGAGCTAGTCGCTAACACCAGCAATGAATTGGCCTCGCACCAAATTACTACGTTTTACCAACAAGGGTTACCCGTACACGCCACCTTGTATTTAACGGATTACCCACTTGAAGCACAAAACGAAATTAAGCAAATGGTTAAACGCATTGTAAAAGAACATCAGTCGTTTGAGATAAAAGCCAATGGATTTAGTGTATCACCAAGTAATTGGGCATTTATAAACTTAGAAAAATCATATCAATTACAACGATTGGCAGATGAGGTTACCCTCAAGCTTGAGCCGCTTCGCGATCATCAAGCACCAGTGCCAAGTTGGGTAAAGCATTACCCTAATAAACTTGTGGCTTTTGAACGTTATGGCAGCCCTAATGTATTTCAAAATTTTCAGCCGCATTTAACCCTACTTGCAAATGAGAAAAATCCTGCATTAGCGTTAGTACAAAAAGCGCTGCACGCTGAGCCGCCACAGGCACAAGGGGAAATAATTGGGATTGGAATTGGAGTGTCTGATCAGTTTGGTCAACAAAAAGAAATACTCGCTAAGTACTTTTTTGATGCCAAATAAATAGTTAATAACAGGGCTAATTACACACTTTAAACTAATAATGTTTATGGGTTTGTGGTTAGCTTATCTGTTAAATGTTTTTTAAGTATGCGGGTGTTACGCGTATTTGCTTTAAATATAGCATCAAAAATATCTCCAAAAAATGGAATGAGCCCGCCAACAAAATCAATCAACATATTTATAATAATACGGCTTTTTACTCGCTTGCTAACACCTAAGCGCTGCGCTTCAATTAGTACATAGCCAGACAAAATAAGCCCTGCTAAATCACCCATCACAGGTAAAAGCCCAATCAGCGACTCTACACCAAATTTAAATTTAGTAAACGGAATACCAATGCTGCTATCGGTAAAGCGGCTAAACTCTTCGAGCCGTTTTATGGTGGCTTTATATTCAGTTTGTGAGATGGAAGCTTGATTGTTTTTTTGCATAATAACAGCTCTCTTATTTTTAGGTGCGCTGAGCGCATTTAAATTATTGAGCGGCAATAAAGATGTATAGCCTGTATATACTAAACGCGCTATTGCCCGTTTAGTATAGTTTTAAACGTAAGGCGCTTAAATAGCGCCTTTAATTGGCCCATGTTCGTGGTGTACATGTGGGTTTTGACCGCGTTGACGAAGTAAATGATCCATTAAAGTAATGGCCATCATAGCCTCAGCAATCGGAATAGCACGAATTCCTACACAAGGATCGTGACGACCTTTGGTGATCATCTCAACCGCTTCATTTTCGGTGTTAATACTATTACCGGGAATAGTAATGCTCGATGTCGGTTTAAGCGCAATTGATGCGATTATATCTTGCCCCGTTGAAATACCTGCAAGCACGCCGCCGGCATGATTTGAGGTAAACCCATCAGGGGTTAACTCATCACGATGTTCTGAGCCTTTTTGCTCGACTACATCAAAGCCATCACCAATTTCAACGCCTTTAACAGCATTAATACTCATTAATGAATGTGCAAGTTCGGCATCTAGCCTATCAAATACTGGCTCACCTAAGCCAACAGGCACATTTTTAGCTACTACTTTTACTTTAGCGCCAACCGAGTCACCTTGTTTTTTAAGGTCACGCATATATTCGTCAAGCGCTTCAAGCTTACTTGTATCTGGGAAGAAAAATAAGTTGTTTTCCACTTCATCCCAATCGTAGTTTTCGGCTTTTATTGGCCCTAATTGGCTCAAGCATGCTTTAACTTCAATACCATGAAACTGTTTTAAATACTTTTTAGCAATGGCGCCTGCGGCAACTCGAATAGCGGTTTCACGCGCAGATGAGCGGCCACCACCACGGTAATCGCGCAGGCCGTACTTATGCCAGTAGGTATAGTCACCGTGACCTGGACGAAACACGTCTTTAATTTTGCCATAATCTTGTGAACGTTGATCGGTATTTTCAATTAATAAACCAATGCTGGTACCGGTGGTTTTACCTTCAAAAACACCCGCTAAAATTTTAATTTGGTCGCTCTCACGGCGCTGCGTGGTATAGCGGCTTTGCCCTGGTTTTCGTCTATCTAAATCGTGTTGTATGTCGGCCTCTGTTATCTCAAGGCCTGCTGGCGTGCCATCCACAACGCCGCCTAATGCAACGCCGTGGCTTTCGCCAAAGGTGGACACTTTAAATAACTGCCCTATGCTATTACCTGCCATTAACTTTCCTCATTCCTAATGACTTATAGCCGAGAATTATCTCGGCTATAGTGTTACCCAGCCATTTGGGATGAATGGCTAGTATTAATAATTACTGTGCAAAGTAGGCATCTAGTTGTTGCTTGCTAATAACAAACACCCCTAATCCGCCTTGTTCAAACTCAATCCATTCAAATGGTGCGCCTGGATACAGTGCATCCATATGTACCATAGAGTTACCTACTTCGACAAATAACAAACCGTTATCTGTTAGATGCTCACTAGCTTGATCTAAAATAGTACGTGTTACATCAAGGCCATCGTGACCCGATGCTAACCCAAGCTCTGGCTCGTGATGGAATTCACGTGGTAAATCAGCCATATCTTCAGCATCAACGTACGGTGGGTTTGCTACGATTAAGTCGTATTTTTGCCCAGGCACACCACTGAATACGTCAGACTGGATCGGTAATACGCGCTCACTTAGTTGGTAATCGGTGATATTGATATCAGCCACTTCAAGCGCTTCATAGGATATATCAACCGCATCAACTTGCGCATTTTCGAATGCTTGTGCCAATGCAATCGCAATACAACCCGATCCCGTACATAAATCTAAAATACGCCCTACTGACTCTGGCTGCTCTAGCCAAGGTGTAAAACGATTATTAATAAGCTCAGCAAAAGGCGAGCGAGGAATTAATACACGTTCATCCACATAAAATGGCATATTGGCAAACCATGCAATGTTGGTCAGGTATGGAACTGGGGTAAAATCGTTAATGCGCTCGGCAATTAAGCCTGCTAAACGGTTTTTTTCAGTGCTAGTTAAACGGGCATGCATCAGCTCTTTGGGTGCATCAATTGGCAAGCTAAGTGCTGGTAATAACAAACTTACCGCTTCATCCCATGCGTTATCGGTGCCATGACCAAAGAAAATACCGCTACTTGCAAATTGACTTGTCGTCCAACGAAGCCAATCATGTAAGGTTGAAAGTTCTGCAACAGCTTCATCCAGGGTTGCTTCTTCTATTAGTAATTCACTCATCAGTATTATCTGCCTGCTACTTTCAAAAAATAAACTCAATCGAGGCACAACTATGGGCCCCATGATTGCCCTATTGTATACCCAAGCCACCTCTAGGTGCGAGTGACAGTTAGAATTAAAGGTAATTTAAACAAGGCATTGATTGCAAGTGTAATAGTCACTCTGTTGTTAAAATCAATAACGCAGTATAAATTGCTTTTAAATTAACCTTATTGGCGCTGCACTATGCACCTCAAAGCTGCTTGGGTATCACACCTTTTTACTCGATTTTTACCACTTTTTTGTTTAGACTGCCGCTATGAAAAAAGATCCCCACTCAAACAGCCTAATTAGTCCTGATGACATTGACTTGTTTCGTCAAAGTATCAGCGGTGCGCGCGTGTTCAAACAAGACACTCACCGTTTTAGTAATAAACCTAAAGTGTCACAAGCGAAGCAATTTGCCCAGCAAAAAAAGCAACAACAATCAGAATTTTTCTTTTCTGATGAATATGTGCCAGATATAGACACTAACGGTACTGTTAATTATGTGCAACAGGGTCAGGATCGTTTTTTAGCGAAACAACTTCGTCGAGGGGATTTTATACCTGATTTAACTCTAGACCTGCATGGCTTAAATAAAGAAGTAGCCAAAGATGAACTCGCAGGGCTTATTCATGAGTGTAAAAAAAAGCATTATTACTGCGCCTGTGTTGTACACGGAATTGGCGGCCATATCCTCAGGCATAAAGTGCCGCAATACTTAGTGCAACACCCCGATGTTATTGCTATGCATCAAGCACCGCTCGAATATGGCGGTAAAGGTGCGGTACTGATATTAATTAATTTACCGCAAAGTGATGAGTTTAGACGCTAATCAACAAGAGCCTTTTAGTGCATATATTTTCGATTATATTCCCGCTGATATTTATTGTGCTATGTGGCTACATTGCTAGCCGCAGTGGCTTTTTAGAGCGTATCCATATAGCGGGATTAAGTAAGTTTACTTTTTATATTAGTGTGCCGAGCTTTTTATTTTTAAATATGGCCAAAGCAGACTTACAAACCAGTGTCAGCTTAAATGGCTTTTTAAGTTTTTACATTCCGGTTATTTTAATTTACCTTTTTGCCCTAATTATTGACCGCTACATTCTCTCTAAAAAACTTCAATACGAACGCCATAGCGTGTTTGCTCTTGGCAGTAGCTATTCCAATACTGTATTGGTGGGGTTACCTATTATTATTGCCGCATTAGGCGAGCAAATGATGGGCATTATTTTTATGATCATTACCTTTCATAGCGCATTATTGTTCACCCTTACTTTTTTAATTAGTGCAAACAGCGCTAGTCATGTGTTTTCCTGGTCAGCATTTTCCAAAAATATGCTACTCAATCCAGTGGTGTTAAGTATTAGCACTGGTTTATTGGTTAATTTGGCAGGGATTACTTTATTTGCTGACTTAACTAAGGGCTTAGCGCTTTTAGCCGAACCAGCTATTGCTTGTGCGTTATTTGTATTGGGCGCTAACTTAGCTTTTTATAAAATTAGCGATAACTGGCAAGCAGCGGCCATTGCCAGTCTATTAAAATTAGTCATATTACCTGCCTTGGTATTATTGCTAGGCACACACGTATTTACACTTAATGAGTCACTGCTAAAAGTACTGGTGCTATTAAGTGCATCACCATTAGGCGTTAATGCCTATTTAATTGCATGCCAAATAAAACAACACCAAGATACCCTTGCCAGTGCAGTGGTTTTATCTACAGTATTAAGTGTGTTGAGTTTTAGTGTGTGGTTAACCATTTTACTTTAGATAAATGCCTAACCACGTTTTATCGTCAGGCTTTAAGCTGGGGAGGTTCGTAGTTTATACGGTTACATTAGCTGGCGCATTTATGGTGATGTAATCACTTTTATGGCTCGCTTCATCATAACTAATTTGGGCAACTGCACCGGTGTTAAAAATTGGCATGTTACCCGCGCATAGTTGGTCAACCAAATAGCTCACCATAGGCATATGGGCAACAACCAGCCAGGTATCGCATTCTGGGTGGAGGGCAATTAACGTTTCTAAATAATCTGCTGCAACCTGAGGGTTCCCTTCAGGAATAATATCGTGACAGGTTTCTTCAAATAAAAAACGATTACTTTTTTTAACAGCCTCAGCGGTTTGCTGCGCTCTAACATAAGGACTAACTAACAAGCCACTGGGAGCGTGCATTTTTTGCAACCATAGCCCCATTTTTTCAGCTTGTTGCTGACCCATAGAAGTCAAACTTCTACTGACATCATCAGCCTGCATAGGTATTGCTTCACCATGACGCATTATCAAGATTGTTTTCATAAAAAATCAACCAATTAAAGAATATAAAACAGTAGCCAATTTGCTCGAATTTCCGCTATATTAATAACTCAAACCTATTTATTTTCTTAAAATAGTTCTTTCATGATGTTCAGGTAAATAGCGTCGCATTCCTGAAGTTATCATCTGTTGTTAACAATTATACGTTTAGTTTCAGGAGCATCATTTGAAAATCAGCACCAATGATAACAGAGCTTACCGCACACTAACACTGGACAATGGTCTAAAAGTGCTTTTAGTGCGCGATCAGGACTCAGCAAAAGCGGCAGCCTCTATGGCCGTTAACACTGGTCACTTTGACGATCCTCTTGATAGGCAGGGCTTAGCGCATTTTTTAGAGCATATGTTGTTTTTAGGCACTGATCTTTATCCTGAATCCGGTAGTTTTAATAATTTTGTCTCTCAATCTGGTGGTAACACCAATGCTTGGACTGGCACGGAGCATACCTGCTACTTTTTTGATATTAATAACAATCATATTGAATCGGCATTAGCGCAATTTAGCCGTTTTTTTATAGCGCCCAGCTTGGATCCCGCAGAAACCGAAAAAGAACGAAATGCCATTGAGGCTGAGTTTAAATTAAAGATTAAAGACGATGGCCGACGTATATATCAAGTGCATAAAGAAACTGTTAACCCTGCACATCCATTTGCTAAGTTCTCTGTAGGCAACCTACAAACATTAGCCGATAGACAACACTGTATTAGTGATGAATTACGTGACTTTTTTAATCAGCATTACCAAGCTCAATGGATGACTCTAGTGATTTGTGCCAATGAATCATTAGATACACTAGAAGCATGGGCAACTCAGCATTTTTGCCAAATTAAAGGCAAACAAGGTAAATTAAAACCACCTATAGAAGCGCCGCTTTATCGCAGCCAAGACTTAGGTAAGTTGCTTCATATAGAGCCACATAAACACGTACAAAAGCTGATTATTAGCTTTGCCATGCCAAACATAGACGATTTTTACCGTCATAAAACAGTTAGTTTTATTGCCCATTTACTAGGGTACGAAGGGCAAGGCTCGTTGTATTCTGTGCTTAAAGAACAAGGTTGGATCAATGCTCTTTCTGCCGGAGGTGGCATCAACGGTAGTAACTTTAAAGATTTTAATATTAGCATGGCGCTGACCGATGAAGGCATTGAATACTACGAAGACATTATTGAAATGGTATTTGAATACATTTGCCTAATAAATAACAACATCAACAAACTGCCTCGCTTGTATCAAGATAAACAAAAACTGCTACAGATCGCATTTGATAACCAAGAAAAATCTCGACTGATTGACTGGGTCAGTAACTTAAGTATTAACATGCAACATTACGATGAAGTTAATTACTTACAGGGCGACTATTTAATGGAAGGCTTTAAATCCACCACTCATGAAATGGCAATGCAATGGTTAACCCCTCACAATATGCGTTTAGTGCTGATTCATCCGGGTGTAGAGCCTGAACACACAGCTGCTTGGTATAACACACCATATAAAATTGAAAAATTGTCACTGCATTGGCTCGAAGCGTTGGCACAAATTAGTCAGCCACAGGGTGAAATGTCATTACCTAACGCAAATCCTTATTTAGCTAAAGATGTTGTTTTATATCCAATAGAGTCGCAGCAAGCTCATCCAACGTTGCTGGTAAAAGAAGCTGGCTTTGACTTTTGGTTTAAACAAGATGCCACCTTCAGAGTGGCCAAAGGGCATTTTTATTTAGCCATGGACTCTGACTTTGCAGTTAAAGATGTAAAGCATATGGCATTGACTCGATTGTTTTCTGATTTGTTTATGGATAGTGTTGGCGAGCAGTTTTATCCAGCTGAGCTCGCGGGCTTAAGTTATCACTTAACCTCTCACCAAGGTGGCTTAACCTTGCATACTGCGGGGCTATCTTCAAGCCAACTTGAGCTGGTTGATCAACTAATTGATGCACTATTTAACGTAAAAATTTGTGCTAAACGCTTTGCTGAATATAAAAAGCAACTGGTAAGGCATTGGCGCAATAGTAACCAAAATAAACCTGTTAGTGAGCTCTTTAGTATATTAGGCGCTAAGATAATGCCGTGGAACCCACAGCCTGACGAGTTAGCAAATGCACTTAAAGATACCTGTTTTCATCAGTTTAATGAGTTTAGACAGGCGTTTTTTAATGCACTTCATGTTGAGTCTTTTTTACATGGCAATTGGCAGCAAAGTGAAGCCCTTGAGTTTCAGAAAAAGGTGGCACTACACCTTAAAAAGTCAGCAGTTATAGAAGATTTAAAGCGCCCACTCTTTGAAATTACTAAAGTGACTCGTTACGAATTAGAACTCGCTTGTAGCGATAATGCCATGGTGATTTACTACCAAGCATTAAGCGATAATGTTGATGAAAAAGTAAAAATGATGGCGCTTAATCACTTAATTAATCAAGATTATTTCAATGAACTACGCACCACACAACAATTGGGTTATTTGGTCGGTGCCGGTTATGCGCCCTTTAATACTCGTGCCGGAATTGCTTTTTATGTTCAGTCACCTAAATTTGAACCAAGCATGTTACTACACAGGCATAATGTGTTCATCAGTCAGTATTTATCAACCATTGATGAACTAACAGAGCAAGCCTGGCTGCAACAAAAATATGGGCTAACAACGCATATTGCCGAAAAAGACAAAAACTTGCGTTTACGTTCACAACGTTTATGGCTTGCTATTGGCAATGGCGATCACCAGTTTAATATGCAGCAACGCCTGCTGGATTCTTTAAACGCATTAACGCTTGAGGATGTAAAAGCCTATGCAGCTGAAATTTTTAATGCAGATCGCCCAAGATATGAGCTTTTAAGCGCTAAATCTGTGAATCAACCGAAGAATCTACCACTTTATTCTCATTCTCTTTGACTCTTGCGCGCGCTTGATTTAGATTGTCTTTTGTAAATAAGAAGTAAGACAATGAAAAAAATAAAAATAATAAAATACATTCTATTGTTGGCCACTTTGGCCACAGCCCATTCTGCTAGTGCATTTGAGTCATCGTTTAGCTTGAACTTAAATGCGCTTGTCGTTAGCGTGTGCGCAATAATGACGTTACTGTTAATTTATTTGTTTACGGTTATTCACTCTCTAAAACGCTCACTTTCTCAATTACAGCAATCTGAAAAGCGTTTAAAAAGCACCGTAGAAGGCAGTGGTGACACACTATGGGACTGGAATATAAAAACCGGCAAGGTTATTCGTATTAACGACAAGTACGTACTGAATAACAACAATCTAGTAGAATTCCCACCGAATAAAAGCCTAATACACCCTCGCGATTTAACCCATGTAGATTATCTACTAAAAAAACATTTTGCTGAAGAGAGTACTTTTTTCGAAGCCACTTATCGTATTAAAGATAGCTTTGGTAAATGGCATTGGGTACTCGACCGTGGAAAAATAATCGAAAAAGACGCGAACCTTAGTCCATTGCGAATGACTGGCACGGTAAGAGATATTTCTCAGCTCAAATCAACCGAAGAGCGACTAAACCTATTTGCAAAATGCGTTGAGTCGTTTACCGATGCACTGGCTATTTATGATAAAGATTTTAAGCTTGTTGACATTAATCCCAGCTTTTTAACTTTGTTCGGCGGTGTACGTGAGCAATACCTTAAAAAAGAATTTCATTTAGCCGGTTACGACAGAGGCTATATAGAGTCCATAAAAGACACCGTTCGAAAGCATGAACATATTCAAGAAGAAGTAAAGCTGCGTAATAGCGACCATGCTCTACTACCATTTGAAATCTCGATAGATGAAATTAAAAACGCGCAAAATCAAATTACCAATTACGTGGTGGTGTATTCTGATTTAACCGAGCGTAAAAAAACGGAGTCTGAGCTCAATAATTTATCCAATCGAGATCGCACCACCAGCTTACCAAACCGTAATTTATTTTTTTCTGACTTAAAAAAATTAGCAAAGGAGCATTCACACCATGCCTTGCTAGTATTTGATTTAGATAACTTTAAAAAGATAAATGACTCATTGGGTCATCAGTTAGGTGACAGCTTACTGGCAAAGCTTGCTATGCGCTTAAATAAGCTTACCCGTGAAAATGATGTGTTTTATCGCCTAGGCGGCGACGAATTTGCGCTGGTTATGTCAAACACCAACGATATTCTCACCATCACCCGCATGGCGAAACAGTTTTTAGCAGCAATAGCCACACCATTTAAAATGGCAGGACATGAACTTGCTATCACATCCAGTGTTGGCATAGTGTTATTCCCCGAAGATGGTAACACCCCTGAAATACTATTAAAGAACGCCGATACCGCTATGTATCATGCGAAAAAGAAAGGTAACAGCTACCTGTTCTTTAATGACAACATGAATCGCCAAGCAGTAAAGCGACTACAAATAGAAAACCTAATGCGCTTTGGCTTAAAAGAAGATCACTTTGAGGTGTATTATCAGCCTAAAATGAATATTCGTACTGGTAAGCTTGCTGGAATGGAAGCGTTAGTGCGTTTTATTACGCCGAAAAAAGGGGTTATTAGCCCGGGGGTATTTATTCCAATCGCCGAAGAAACAGGGCAAATTATTGAAATTGGTGAAGTGGTTTTAAACAAAGCTTGTCGTGACGTAAAACAATGGTTAGACGCTGGATTATTTAACGCTCGTGTTGCGGTAAATTTATCAGCAAAACAGTTTAGCTTACCCGATTTAACTTCGCGCATTGATGTGATTTTACAAAAAAATGAACTGCCCTCTTACTTTTTAGAGCTTGAGATCACTGAAGGCACGGTAATGGACGACCCACAAGAAGCCATTGCTATTATGCGCTCTCTAAGTGCCCGTGGCATTCATTTAGCTATGGATGATTTTGGTACTGGGTATTCGTCGCTGGCGTATTTGAAACAGTTTCCACTGAATACGCTTAAGATAGATAAAGCCTTTGTTGATGATATGAAAACCGAACGCGGCCGCAATATGGTGGACTCTATTGTCACTATTGCACATAACCTTGATTTACATGTAGTTGCTGAAGGTGTAGAACAAGCTTCACAAATAAGTATACTGGAAGAGCTTAACTGTGAAACACTACAAGGCTATTACTATTCTAAACCACTCTCAAAAGATGAATTCACTGCATTTTTAAAACAACAGCAAAGCCAATCAAAACTCAGCTTAGTTAGAGCGACTAGCTAAGCACGCCATAGACACGTTTTTGCACCAATATTACGTATTAATGCACGTCGATAATGTAGATTAAATAAACACCAGGCTGCAGGCCCTAATAATCCACCCAAAAATAACCAACGCTTAACAGGCATACCCTTTTTAATAGTTTCAATATACATAAGTGCGATAAACACACCACTGAGTAAAATAAATAATACCATGCTCATCTGACTGCTGAAAAATTAAGGCGCATATGATAGCGTTAAACTGGCGAAAATTAAAGCAACGTATTCTTTAGTGGCGGTGCTTATAAATCAGACACAAAAAAGCCGAGCAACTTAAAAGCTCGGCTCTCAATTATCAATTCATTACAGCTTACTTGTCAGCACGACCCATAAACTTATGCTCAGCAGTATTTATGCGGATACGATCACCGGTTGAAATATGCTCTGGCACTTGAATTGTTAAGCCAGTTGATAAGCGTGCAGGCTTTGAGCGAGCGCTAGCTGAAGCCCCTTTAATTGAAGGATCAGTTTCTTCAACAACAAGCTCAACACTTGAAGGAAGATCAAGACCTACAGCAGTACCGTCAATTACAATAACGTGCACACCTTGGGTCTCTTCATTAACAAATTGAATTTCTTCCGCTATGGCGTCTTTATTTAAATTGTAAGGCGTGTAATCTTCATTATCCATGAAGACATACTCATCGCCATCAATGTACGACAGCATGGCTTCACGACGAGTTAAATCAGCAAGGTTAAGCATATCGCTGTCTTTAAATGTTTCGTCAACTTTACTACCCGTTACTACATCGTATAAACGCATACGGTATAAACTACCACCAGCACGACCTTGTGGTACTGAGCGTACAATATCTTTTACTACTAATACACGGCCATTAAAGTCAATAGCCGTCCCTTTTTTAACATCACTCGCCTTTGGCATGGGTGAATTCCTATTGTTTTTTTGATTGCGAGAAACATACCACGAACTGAAGAATCTTCAATAGAAACAAAACAACTTAGTCATACTTTTTAAAAATATGTGGTTCAGCGCCGCTAATAGCGGCGCTGATCACACTACGCATCAACTTAAAAGCGTACTTTTATTCCTGCTGATAACTCACTTACATCATTTTTTGAAACTTTATAATAAGTATACTTTAGTAATAATTCAGTCTGTTTATAAACCGAATAACCTAAAGCGGCACCTATATAAGGTTTGGTAGCGTGTTCTTTATACTCTAAGGGAGCTCCATCCGTGATGCTACTTTGTATTTTATACTGATGACGATAAGCGCCTAAAAATACCTTTGTACTTAAAGATTCAGCAAGCATATGTCGGTAACCTACTTCAGCTGCCACCCCTTTTGGTAACACCGGTACAAAGCGTGAATAATCTTGATGTAATTTATCTGCATCAGCTTTCACTGTTTGGGCAGTTAAATCGGCTCGACCTTCACCTAAATCAATATATCTTATAGCGACTTCCCAATTGGGTGACAGGTCATAATAAGCGCCAATTGACCAGCTAGTATCAGTATCATCAATAGAATCTAAATTAGCCTTGTTGTCCTTAGTTGCTAAAGAATGCTTTGCTTTAGACTCACCTAGCGTGGCCTCAAACGACCATGTATCAGCCATTGCACTGGTGCTAATTAAACAACTAGTCGTTACTATTGCAAAGCTTGGAAGTATTGATCTTCTTCGACTAATAACAAGTACTGAAATCAGTAATAAACCCAAACCTCCCATACTTCCTCCTGATGACTTATTACTGATGGCCACTGATTTAACAGCGCTAACCGTCACTTTTACTTGTGCTGTAGACTTTGCACCTTTGCTATCTTTTATTGTGTAATCAATAATATCAACACCGTCAAAGCCGCTTTTAGGCATGTATTGTAAAGTGCCGTTAATGTTAATTGTTACTGTGCCTTGAGCTGCAACTGCATTAACGACAAACAATTCATCACCATCAATATCTGAATCATTACGAAGTACATCTATTTCTATCGATGTGTTATCTGTGATTGTTGCCGAATCAAAAACAGCTGTTGGTGCATTATTTATAACTAAGTTAACTTTAACTTGGCTGTTTGATGTGCCCCCTTTGCCATCACTAATACTATATTCAATAATCGCAACACCAACAAATCCAGCTAGTGGGGTATACAGTAACTGCTCATCAACAATACTTACATCACCAAAATCAGCCGTCGCGCCGCTTAAAGTAAGTGTATCGCCGTCCAGATCTGTATCATTTTTTAATACATCAATAGTCGCCGATTCCCCTGTACCAATTGTTATCTCATCCTGATTAGCCTTAGGAAGCTGGTTCGATGTACGAATAATTGCAACACCGCCTGGATCGACTATCGTTCGGTTCGCTTTGCCATCGTCATCATTAGGGCCACCATCAACAATTTGTAATTGTACACACCATGCACCTTCAGTTAGCCCTTGCGTCCACTCACTACCTCTTGGTGGAGGGCAATAACCAGGCTCACCTGCTGTAGAAAGTAATTGGTTGTCACCAGATGTATCAAAATCAATCCACTGTCCCTCTTTTAATTTTCTGTAAACAGAGTTTTGCGAGATTGGTTTTCTTTGCGGTATTACTATGCTGTAAGTATCTCCAGCATTAGGTAAACCTGTTGCGATAAAATCAAATAGTCCGCCTGTATTTACCGCGCCTTCATCTTCAGGTAATTCACTATCAAGTAACTGAACGCCGCCCGTTGCATTTTGTGAAATCGTAACCCCTTTTCTCACGCAAACGCCCGGCTCGCCTTCTACTAAGAACTTATCACTGTCTTTAACTTGTTCTTGCATGACATTACATTCACTGATTGCATCTAAATAATCAGGAATGCCATCACCGTCACTATCACCGTAACCTTCTTGTGCATCTGGGATAAGGTCACCATCGGAATCTTCCTGCCCTAGCGCCTCAAGTGAGGTTAATACTTCAACGTAAACATCTTTTGTTGTTGAGAGACTTGGCTCGCCAGAGTCTTGCGCTGTTACCGTTACTTTATAAATACCAGGAGTTAGTGATTGTGTTGAAAAAACAAATTCGTTTTCATTTGCGCTTGTATTAAGGAGTTTATTATCCTCTGATACCCACTTTAACGTTACGTTATCGTTCGGATTTGCATCCTGAGCAACAGCTTTAATCGTGACAAGATCATTACCTATGGTAACAAGTGATCTTTGTTGAGAGCCTTGTGTAATACTGGTACTAATAGTAGGTGCTACATTATTTTCAACAATAGTGATTGTGGCTGAAGACTTCGCACCTAAATTTAGTGTATCTGCCAGTGTAATTACAACGGTTTCATTGCCTTCCGTTTCGGAGTCTGCATACGTTGTAAAATTAACTTGTCCCTGCGTGCCACTGTTAATAACCAACTCTGACGACACTAAATCATGATCAGAGCTATCAGCAGTACCCGATACTTCATAGGCAATCGTCACTGGATAACTGGGTGCTTCACCATTTAAAAACACATTAAAGCTATGTGTTTTATTCTCAGCTATTTCGCTATTTTTACTAAGCGAAATAAGCGGACTCACGTTTACATTTTGCGTTGCGATTGCTTCAAGCCCGCTGCTGTCTACAGCTTTCCAGTAAACTAAATGCTTACCTGGCGCATACAACAAACTTGGGTTAACTAATGAGACTGCTAATTTATTACCTTCGCTATCCATTGCCGAAGGTACACCTAACTTGACCTTTGTAAACAACCCTTTTGCATTAACATCAATATCAGCCGGTGTTTCGATGGTTGGCAAATTTTCGGCTTGATTATTTAACGTTAATGTTGCTGTTGTTCTACTCATTTCTTTATCAGGGTCTTCAATCAAATAATTAATTTGAATGGTCCCTTTGGTGCTTGCCTGGGTCTGATAAACCAGCGTTCCCTCTTCAATTTGCACTGTTCCCACGCTAGCGTTAGCACTAACAATTACCAATTCATCGTCATCAACATCGGTATCATTAACTAACACATCAAGTGAGTAGCGATTATCAGCGTTGCTATTTAATGAATAGCTATCTGGATTAGCAATTGGCGCATCATTAATAGAAGCCACCGTAAAATTCACTGTAGCAATAGCAGATTTTTCCTTTGTATCATCTGCAAGATAATTAAAACTATCAGGGCCAAAATAGTCTGCATTAGGTGTATAAGTGAATGTATTGGCTTGCTTGGTTAATGTACCAAATTGAGGCTGCGACACAGCGCTAATTGTTAGTGTGTCTAAGTCTGCATCTGTAATATCAGGGGAAAAGCTAATATTAGAATCTTCATCAAGCTCTAAACTTAAGTTAGGTGCAATCGGAGCACTATTTGTTGATACCACTTCCAAGTTAAAAGGTGACAGGCTTGCCTGCTCGCTACCATTACTAACAGCGATAGTAATGTTTGGATAAAGCCCTACATTTGCCTTAGTGGGCGTACCCAATAAATTACCTGTTGCAGTATTGAAACTAGCCCAACTAGGCTTGTTAGCAATGCTAAACGTCAGTGCTTTATTTTGTGGGTCTGTTGCCGAAGGGGTAAAGTTATAAAGCTCATCTTGATTTACTTTTGTAGCTGCTGTGCCACTGATCTCAGGGGTAGTCGGTTTAGGCGCTTCAATTACTGTTATAGTAAATGATTTTTTAAAGGTTTCGGCACTGTCATCTGTTTGCACACAAACCGTATAAGCGCCCAGTGGTAATGCCGCTTTGGTTTCTAACGTGTTGCCATTGATTTGGAAAAAACTATTGCCCGCGCTTGTGGTACAACTACCCGTTGCAGCTGATGTAGATGAAACTAGCGAATAAGTATGACTGCTCGAATCAGCATCCGTAGTCGTTAATACTCCAACATCAGCACCTGCCCCCACAACTGATTCACTAATCGTAGAGCTTGAAAGGCTGATATCAGTAGGCGCATTATTTTCACCCACTACGATTACTGTAGAAGAGCCAAAACTACCAATTGCTCTATCTGCGCCACCATTAGATGTACCGCCACTGTCTTTTATTGATGTAAGTGTAACAACTCTATTGTCGGTGGTAGGCGAATCACTGGTATTTTTATACTGTAAGAACGGCACATAACTTTGCCATACTGCAGCTGAATCTGTTGCGGTAACCGTTACCGTTGCCGTTGAGCCACTTAACATAACCGTGTAGCTAAAGTTGACGGCTCCCGAATAAGTACCCGATGCATTATGTTCTAAGTTGATAAGATCGGTGCCAAATTGAAGAAACTCATGGCCCGTATCTTTTACATTAGTAACTGTTAGTGATATTTGTTCAATATTTTGCCCACTCTCAACCGTGCTAACAGCAGCGGAAGAGAAGATAGCCACTGCTGAGCCATTTTCTGTAAAGGTTGGGTTAGCCCCGATTGCTGATACTGTAGGCGCATCATTAACAGAGGTAATACTGACTGACGCTTGATTAGTACCGGTGCTTTGAACCGCGCCATCATCAAATACATAGTCAAGCACAGTTGCATTTAAAGGCACATCTGAGTTGTTGGCATAGGTAATAGCTTGCGCAACAGAATCTACGATTGCAGAAGTGGCATTACTATTAAATGTTAGCGTTAAAGTGCCTGCCGAGTTTGTGGTAACAGTCCCTATATTATTAGCATTGTAACTAAATGTACTTCCCTCAGTTAATGTACTGAGTAGTCCCGAATGAGCAAATATATCTTCTGTACTTGCGCCATCGCGCCGGCGAATAGTCAAGCTAGCATTGTTGTAATCCCCTGCGTTGCTGTTAAGTGCATCAAGCTCAGCATCTGCAATTGTCATATCGCTATCTATTATCACTGCACTGCCATTTTCGATAAATGTAGCACCGCCATTAAGCGAACTAAATGTGGGTGCTGAGTTCGGTGAAATAAAAGTAATGATAGTATCAGGGCCACTATCAGCAACCGTAAAGGTAAGGTCGTTGCCTGGTGCGTTTGTAAGAGCAAGAGTTAGCTCAGAAATGTTAAAATCAGTGGCGTTGGTATCTACTTCTAATGTACTTGTGCCATTAAAACGTACGTTACTGGCTGAAAGCCCTGTAATACCAGCAATAGTAATACGATCGCCTGCGGCTAAATCGGTAATTGTATCGCCTGATAATTGAGATGAGCTACCTACAAAATTATCATTACCTGCGTTACCTGTTAACGTATCTGTACCAGCGCCTGGGCGTAAAGTATCGGCTCCAGAGCCACCTTTAAGTACATCATCACCACTAAAATCTGATGAGGTCATTGTTAAAATGTCAGCGCTAAATGCACTTGCATCTAGCGTCACTGCAGCTGTAATAGCACTGCCACTAGCATTAGAAAAAGACACAACGCCAGCATCAGTATTAAAATTATCGGTTAAGGTGATAGTCGTGTTGCTGTTAGTGCCGATTGCCAGATTTTCAATACCCGATACCGTGGTGCTGGAAAAATTAAAAATACCACCATCCATAAGTTTTAGCGTATCAGCGCCAGCAGAGCCTGTAATGGCTGTATTAAAATCATTAATATTATTAACATCAATTGCTACTGTTGCAGCAGAGGCTAAGCTTAATGTACCAATATTAAAGAAGCCCCCTCCTGTGACATCCGCGCCATCAGATACGTTAACAATATCACTTGCTGTTGCGTCGCCTGTAAGGGTACCAGTGTATGCACTAGTGCCTATTGCAAACGTAACAACATCAGTAGCTGAAGTAGCATCCACATTGGTGTTACTGCTTGAAACTGTAATGATTCTAGTATTAGTGCTGTCATCACCCACGCTATAGCTTTCAACACCTGCTAAAGTAGTAAAATCGCCATCTCCGCTAATGGTAATAGACTCTGAGCCTGGAGCCGTGATTGTGCCTGAAAATCCTTGGTGCTGGCTGGTCGTCATGTTAACTGAAGCACCAGATGCCAAGGTTAGGTTATTTATATTATTTATGGTCCCAGCTGATATATTTGCACCATTACTTAAACTCAGTGTATCTGCAACAGTATTGTCACCGGTAATGATTCCAGTAAATGTAAGTGAACCTAAATCAAACGTAATTGCATCAGTCGCAGAGGTTGCAGTTACAGAGTGGCTAGCATTAGTGACAGTAACCGAGCGCGTATTCGTACTATCGTCATTTAAGGTATAACTTTCTATTGCCGAAACAGTACTTACATTACCATCTCCTGAAACAGAAATTGTCTCAGTGCCACTGCCTGATACTGTGCCAGAAAAACTCGCAAGCTGAGATGCGCCTAGGGTGACTGTGCCACCAGCAGCAACCGATAAATCTTCAAACCCGCTGACTGTCGCACCTGATATATTACCACCGTTGGTAACAACCAAGGTATCGGTACCAATTCCGCCCGCTAAAATACCCGTCGCACTCAGTGCATTCACATTAACCGTGTCGTCACCACCACTACCGGTTAGATTCTGTGATGCATTGCCTAACGTAAATGTATTCGCTGCACTCAACACATACGTTTCAACCGAACTATTACCAGTTAGGCCATCGGTCGCGGTGCTTATGGTAATTGAATCAGTGCCACTTGCTGTTATCGAAGGAAAGCTGTCGTGCTGCGCCTCAGTCATCGTCACTGAAGCACCACTATTTAATGCTAAAGACTCAAATGCACTTACCGTGGCATTACTAATATCAGCACCGGTGCTCATTTGCAGTACATCGGTATCGCCGCCGCCAGCAAGCGTACCTGTCACGCTCAATCCAGCAATATTAATAGTATCAGCATTGCTACTACCGGTAACATTTTGCGCGGTCCCAGCTAAAGTAATATTAAAAGCAGCATTTAAAACATACGTTTCTATGTCTGCATCTGCAATTACGCTGCTATCACCATCTGCACTTGCCAAAGTAAATGTATTTGTTCCAGCGCCATTTATCGTTGTAAACGCATCGTGTTGCGACTCGCTGAGCGTTAATGAGCCGTCATTATAAGTAGAGAGCGTTTCAAAGGAGGTTAAACTGGTAAATTGTGTGAGATCACTACCATCTATAACAATAATCTCATCTGTACCATCGCCACCCTGGGCTGTAGACCCTATAATATGGCTTGCTGAAGATACAGTTAAAACCTCATCATCACTACTAAACGTTATTGCCGGATTTAAATTTGTACCATCTAAGGTGCTAAAACCCGCTGCTGTAGAGCTAGCTGCTGTAAGATTAGCCACTGAAATTGTCGCGGTACGGCTAGTACTGTTTTCAGTGCCATCATTGATAACAACTGACACTGTCCGCGAAGTTGTGTTGGGCGACGAACTGGTATTGTTATACGTGATTGCTTTAAGGAAAGTGGTAACTTCAGCCGTTGTTGCAGTTGCACCTGTAATAGAAATTGTGTCTTGTAAACTAATATCTGATGCACCACTTACACCCCCAAGTGCATTTTGCGCACTGGCAGATACATTAAGACCTTCTGAGGCGCCATCTTGATCATTTGTTAATGCAACGGTTATTGTTGTTATTGAGTCGCCATCACTATCACCGGCTTCAGCATCGGGTGCAATATTTACAGCACCACTACCTTCGGTAAATGATACTGAACTCCCTGTACCTGGAATCCCACCATTTAAATCAACAACAGGCGCTGAATTTGCTGGCGCAGCAGTAAATTGAATATTATCAACGCCCACATGAGACGAATTAGAAGGGTAATCATAACTCATTGTTACAGAATTAACCGATGTCCAGTCACCTGGTGTTAAGGTGGCAACAGAGCCAACAATAGCCGGATCATCCGCATCAATACTGACCGCCGTACCACTATCTGGTGTAAAAATATAAATACCATCTGATAGATTAGAAATTTCACCCATTTGAAACTGGCTTATATTTATCGGTGAGCTAAAGGTAATGGTCCAAGTATCACTATTGTTAGAGATGCCAGGATCTAAAAAGCCTGCAGTAAGGGTTATATTATTACTGTTTGACTGAGTTGCTGTTAATGTAATACCGTCTACCGTGGTCGTTAGCGTTGGTGTTCCAGAGCCAGATACTGAACTAAAATCATATGTCCCTGCAACAGCATGTGTGCTATAAATTGCGGACATAAACAAGGCTAGTTTTGTCATTTTATTATAGTTAACACACATGCTCTGTGGGTTAACATACTTGGGAAATGCGAAATCAAAATGCATTGTTTAAATCCTCTATATATGCTCACTCTTAGTAACTCGCTTTACTTTAACTTTCGCTAAAACTGGCGCTTACTTTTAACGAAAGTTCAAACTGTTGAACGTATATCATCGTCACTAAGCTCGATGATATACGTTTTCAAAACAACCAACTATAGTTTAAATAGCAGCTACAAGCACTATTAATTACACCTTAGCTAACAACATAACCAGAGTATGGCTAGCTCCTTGATGGGTAAATCCCCTGCAGAGCTACTAACCAGTTAAGTGGTAACAAGGGGTTAATTATTCCAATCGGTTCGGAACCCCCCGTTGCCCCTACAGTCACGGTTCCACCCTCACTGCCACCACCAGTTACTGTAAGACCCGGTATGTCTACTAAGTCAACCCCACCTAATCCAGGTGCCACATAGTTATCACTAGTACTACCTGCTGCTAAGTAAGTGCTTGTACTTGGCGTTGTAGATGTGCCTCCATTAGTAGCAACTTCAAGTTTTGCTGCAATAGGGCTACCACCACCCGAGGGCGTAAAAATAGCAGTATGAGAATGGGCTGGCATCTGGCTTGTAGCCAAACTTATACGCTCAGTCCCCATCATTATGCCTTGTCGATAATCATGCCCTCCTCGCATCTGCCCTTGACCAACTGGGCTACGGCCTCGTAAATCTGGCAAAGCAAAGGTGGTACGAGCATCGCCACCATACATCGCCCCAAACAATGAAAACAAAGCCGTATTCTCGCTAATTGCCTGCATCTGCCCCCAACACATACCCCAATTCTCAATGGTAAAAGTACCGCCGAAAGCAGTGAGTGTGCCAATAAATGGTTCAGTCGCCATATTTAATTCCTCATAATTTATTTTATACTCTTGTTGCAAAACAACACAAACAGAGTGTGTGATATTTTCATTTTTGGGTAATAACCCGGTTGTGAGCTAATCGCTATGTGTATTTACATTGAACGTAAACTTAATCATCGGTGTTTATTCATTGTTTACTTGTTGAACTGTAACACCATCAGGTAAAAACACGGGAGGTATAAAAAACTCAGGTAATGAGATACGTCGGGCTTCTCCTGATAACACCTTATCAAGGCATACTGTACCAATATCATTAACACTCAATTCAAGCTGTGCAGCATCATCACTGCTTGCAAAACGCCAGTACAACTCCGTTGTTTTATAACGCAATAGCGCCATCTGTTCATATTTATCAAACTCACTTGGTGTTTCACAATGCTTGTCATGGAGGTTTTCTAGTTTTTGCACACCCAAAAATTGCACCAACAAAGCACCTATTCCGGGCACATCAATAATCACGCTTTCACCACTGGCTACAACAACCTCTCCTTTGCCTTCAAGCGGTGCTATTCTTTCTCCGCTTTGAGGATAAGCACCACCATTAAAAGGATACGCAATAAGCTCATACCCATAACGGTTGGTTAAACCTATTTTTATATTCATATCTGTCTCGCTTTTGAGATTAATGTCGCGCATAGTCAGAATGCAGGAGTGATAAATACAACAGCCAAACTACTATCGTTTCCATCTTAACTAAGCCTGTTAAAATATTTACTGCTTATCTTTTTACTTACCCAGTACCATGCCTGGGTCTATTGCAAACAGTAGTGCAAAACGGTAGCCATCAAGGTAGCCTTGCTGTGCGCCAATAATGTCTAACTTAAGCGCACTATCATGGGTTTTAATGACCAAACCTGTTTGTTTATCCAACTCAATAACAGTGCCTGGTTGAATGCCATGTAGCACGCACTCAACCTCAGTGGCTTGCAATAATTGAAATGCACTTTGCCCAACATAAAACACAGCACACCCCATATCAGCATTGCCTGCCCTTGCAATATTGACAACATCAGTACTGCTATGTTGATGCCAATTAATGACCAACTCCGAGTGCTGCAAAGTAGGAGCGAGCTTATTGCTGTTAGGTCTTTGCTTTTGCCAACGAAGCTCGCCAGTTTGGTCTAGTTGAATAAATTGAGAGACTAAATAAGGTAAATATTGTGCTACTTTTTGATGAAGACATTTGATGGTATCAAAGGGATGAATGTCTATTTCAACATCACATCCTATATCGCCACCATCTAACTCCTCTGTTACCTTGTGAATCGTGAGCCTAGTAAGTGGTTCGCCGTTACGGATTTGCCAATAAAGCGGCTGAGGCCCTTTGTAATCAGGCAAAGGGCTTGGGTGAACATTTGCCAGTGCGCCATTAAAATATTGAATTAAAGGCGTTTTGATTTGGTGTCTAAATAAGTAAATTAAGCCGCGATTAACTCTTAACTCATCTAGCTTAGCAAGGAATGGTTGGTCGTCTAATTTATTGTAATGCAGTATGGTTATTTGCTGCTGTTGCAGCCACTGTTGCAATTGCTGTAAGTCAGGATTTATCGCCGCATCTGGCAAAATAACACACGCTAATTGATCGCTTTTAATTAAATAATTAATTGCCGGTAAGCTCAAACAACTGCCTGTAAAAAAAGCATATTTATACATAAAATGTCCCTTCCTTATACCCTTACAGGCACAAACCCCGGTAAACCACTCAGCTGATAATAAAACTGCACCGTATCTCCACTATTGGCGACAAAATGAGTATGCTCAACGTCTTTGGGTTTGGTATCAATATAAAAGGTCATATCTGGCTTTGGATGTGTGATCCCTGAGTCATATTGCTCAATACCTTCTTGCGCGAATGTCTCTATATCAGCATATATAGCCAAAATTCGTTGGCTCATATCTTCCACATTAGTCGGCAACGTAATTTGGTTTGCTGGGATCACTTTTATGTTGTTTTGCAGTTCTAGTTCTTGCATGTTCAACAAGGTTGTTTTGTTGAGCTTAAGTATTTCTCCTAACTCAATTCTATCTTGCAGTGCCTGAGAGTCTCGGTTAAGTGAATGGCTATACTCAGCCCCTTTCCACTGCTGATTAAACTCTGTTTCGCCTATCACCAACATTCCTTTGATAGATACATTTTGCGGTATCACCCAACCATCGATATTCAAAAATTTAACTAAATGCTTAGCTATACTGAGTTGTCCTTCTTTTGTAAAACCATGCTGCATGGCTTCAACTATTAGCAAATCAAAATCGCTATCGGGTTCAAATTGTGTTGCATCTACCTCTAATGTTTGGTCAACATAACCTTGCAGGCCTAAATCTTTAACTAACTGATGTAGCGACAGCAAAGCACCTGGCTGTATGTCAACTAAAGTTACTTTGATTTGTTCCTCGGTATAAATTTTTTTCTCTTTGTAATAACTAAGCAGAGGGATTAGTAGTGGTGCAAAAGGCCCACAAGCAGGATATAAAATGGTGATTGATGGCAGATGCTTAAGCTTACCTTTTATTGCTTTATCAACCCCTCGTGCGTAACCTTGAATACGATACACATCTTTTATGGTATGTTTACAGTTATGGGGAGACATTATTAAACCGGATATTGAGACATATTGCCGAGTTAACTGTTTTTGGCTAAGCTGAGCCAATGCCATTGATTGCACAGCATGATCATACATAGACTCAAAAGCGTTCACTAATAGAATATGCTTGATTTGCGTTTTGCTCAATACCAAAGTCATCGCATCTACAAAGCTTTTCTGCAAAGCTTGCTGGCGTTGATCCGTCGTTAATTTGGATTTTAGAAGAGATTCAAGCTGAGTTCGTATTGTATGCCTTAATAACTCATCAACTTGGGGATCTACGTATTGCAAACCTTCTATAGGTTTTGAACTTTGTTCTTCCATTGTGAACTGTTCCTTTGATGTCCAATTATTGTAATAAATTCCATTAGTGAACTAATACTATGTTCAGATTTAAGCTTAGTTGAAAAGTTTTAAGGTACAACTTTAACTTTCTTTATTTATATAGCTTTCAATTTATTTTACTTATATCAAACATCATAAAAATAAAAGGCTTAGTAAAACTAGCTTGATTTTGCTTAGCTTTATAATGAGCTCATATTTATATATTGTACAATTCGAGGTGTACTCCCCTTATTTGAACAACTACCGTGCGGTAATGTATGTCGCCATACAATTAAGCTACCTGCTTTTGCAGCTAATGGAGTACTGTGCCATTGTTGGCAATTAAAATGATGTGGATTGGTATTTTTAGGTAAACTAGCAAGCCAGTTGTCTATTTTTTTATGAAAGCCAGGTACACAACTGAATGCACCTTGTTCAGCGGCAACGTCAGTAAGGTATAGTAATCCTTGCGTTGCAAATCTGAGCGGTTTATTAAAGTTTATATCCCAGTGAAGATTTGGCCCAGGAAATCGCCAACTTTCTGTCTGAGGTGGATTAAAACTAAGCCTATCAGTGCTTACTGTTAAATTGTTTTCACCCCACAATTGCTCAAATACATCTCGCACCTGAGGCTGATGCCGAATAACCTGCATGGTTATATCATTAAAAATTTGTACCATAATTCCCTGTTTAAGTTCATGATTTCGATACCATGAAACAGGATTATGTTTATCCATATTCAAACGTTCATATACCATGTTACAAACGTCTTCACATAGCGTTTTTTCCACTAGCTCAGGAATAATAACGTAACCATTATCATCCCAGCTTTGCCACTGCTGCGATGTTAGAACGTAATGACGAAGCTGATTTAGCAATATTTTTTGTTGTTTAAGGCCCTTTTGCTGGAAAAATGCAGCTATCTTTTCATTTAACTCACTTTTAGCCGTCTTTGAAATAGCCATACCATAATGCTGCTCTACCCAGTTTTCGAATGTTAAAAAACTATCACTCGCAAAAATAGACTCTATTGTCGGTGTGAGCCCTAAGCCTAAAATATCCATGATCATCACATCGAGTGACCATTCATCTTCTATTATTTTTTTATCTGCACAGCCTTGCTTTTGAAACTGTACTTTGTGCCACATTCGCTTTAATTGAAATAAACCTAAACGCCCAGTTTCGTTATAACAGGGCAATATGCTCTGCATTGTTGTTTTCAGAGGAGGTACTTTTACTCTCAATTCATTTTGCATAATAACTCCTTTTCGCGCCTGATTTTAGACAAGCAAAACACCTTAAATTGATTTATTAACGCTGACTAAACTTAGTTAGAATAGAGTGCTATATTATTGTAAGCAACAATTGTAATTGCTAAATACAGGGAGTGGCATGGACACTGAGATTGAAAAAATTCTCGCCTTTCTTACTCATATCGGAATAAAGCACCGGTATCAAACCTTAGACGAAAGAACTTTTTTGCCCGGCCTTAAGCTAGAAAAAGGCGTTTTATTGCTTGATTTTGTCAATGGGTTCTATCCTGGTGATATCCTTCATGAGGCTGGGCATATTGCTGTCTGTGAGCCAATTTTTAGGCCCCTATTAGATGCTGACTTTTATAAGAATGGCTTGCTTGCGGGCAGAGAGAAACAAGCTATGCACGCAGAAGAAATGGCTGCGACAGCTTGGGCTGTTGCAGCAGCTATTCATTTGTCATTATCACTAGATATTATCTTTCATAAAGATGCTTATAAAGGTGCGAGTAAGACGTTAAAGCATGCTTTTGAAAATGGGAATGGTTTTGGGTTTCCATTATTACAAGCATGGCAAATGACTTGCCCAAACAAAGGTTACCCTGTAATGGTCAAGTGGATCAGAGACTGTCGCTGGATAGAAACGCTTCCAAATATATAGTTTGCAAAAAATGGATGAACTTTGTTTAAAATAAAAAGGACAATTTAATTTATGGAAATATCCTCAAATAAACATGACTTTTTCCTAAAAAACGGTTTTGTTCACTTTGAAAATGCACTTTCGATAACATTACTTAAAAAATTACAACGTTTTTCAGATAAGTTAGAAGCATTAGCACTAGAGAATTTTCACAATGGGCAACTCAATAATCAATGTTGTATCTCAACAGACTCAGGTTTGCCTCGTCTTTTTCGTTATAACGACTTACTATTCGAGTCACCTGAATTAATAATTGAACTATTAGCTAGCCCACCACTCATCGAAGTTTATAAAGAATTGGTAGGAGATGGCGCAGTCCCCTTGCAATTAGATGTAGCTTATAAATACCCGTACCCACACCCTCATATTACTTGGCATCAGGACGCTCCTCATTCTAGGCAATATCCTTATTTAAGTATTGGTATATACCTTGATGACGCTCTTTTAGAAGATGGCTGTTTACGCTACGTACCAAATACCCAGCATAAAGTTTTAGATATTTACAAACTTTCCAATCAATATGGGTGGGATATTCCTAATGTAGTACAACAACCCGCTAAAGCAGGTGACATCATAGTTCATGACATAATGGTTTTACATAGTTCAGGAGTAAAGCGCAGCCAAGGTGCAAGAAGAACACTGTATGTTGAATTAAGGCCAATTTTAGGGATTACCGAAAGTGGAAAACAAACTAAGGAGTGGGCCGAACTGAGAAAGCAATGGATGGCACATGTAATTAAAGCGGCAGATCCAAACAGTATTCCGCAAGCTTGGCATGAATTTTACGGCGAACCTAAATACGATTTAAGTACCTTGGTTAAGCTCATTAAAGCCAAGCCTGAAGCACCCATCCCTTCGATTCATGCCCATAAAAATGTAGTTCATCCAAATTACCCTACTCCCAAGGATTTACGCTAAAATCACATATAATTTGAAAGTATTCATTTTCCATTAGGGTCTGATGACCTTTCAGGACTAGAATTAAACAATCACTCAAAGGAATATACGTGCTTAATGAACACTTTACACCAGAACAATGTGCATTGATATGTGCTGATCTAGCTCATTTACGCTTATTAGCTGATTTAAAACTTGCACCATCAATTCCTTACTTTGCAGAAAAACCTTACCCTATTGGCCGCTGTAGAGAAATACGCGATGAGGTATTTGCACTACTGCAAACGGTATTACCTACCACTAAAAAACCTGGGCTCAGTTTATTAAAAAATCTAATTGTACAAGGTAGCTCTTTACAAAAAGCATGGGGCTCACTGCGAGATGAATACTTTCAAAACGCATTGATACTTGGTCCTTGGTATATTGATGTTGCTAACGACACCGTAAATGCCAATAAACCTAGAATAGAGATTTTATCCTTAGCTACATCAAACTTTACATCAATAAAGGATTTTGCTCAGTTTGTAAAAATAGCTCGTCGCTATTGGAAGGTTGACGTGTATAGAAATGATGTATGCCCAGCGCTTGCGCCTTATATGCCACTTTTATGTGTGGGTACCAGTGGTACAAGTTGGCTTGGGGCTGCAAACGACGATATGCTCAATGTCGCTATTAATAGCAACTTTGAGGAGTCTAAACGTATTTTGGACTCTTTGCCCTGCGCGCCAGTTAAAGTCAAAGAGCGCTGGAAAAAAGTATTGAGCAATTTCGACCATAATGATTTTTTATTAAGTGTCGGAGAGCCTATCTCGTATTGCACTATGTATAGTAAACACTCGTACCAAACAGACCTGACAAAACGTGATGCTGCTGTTACTGCATACTTGTCTTTGCCTAAATCTGTTTAGCCAGTGCTTAACAAAAAAACTTTTTTCACATTTCCAGTCCCAACATAGATACTGGTTTAACTAACTTCCAATATATCAGTCTATAAATTAAGAAATAATAAGCTCAAATAATATTTCATGCCACAAAGCTAATGAAAAAATGCTATGGTTAAGTTATCGATTATGACCTCAAGGAATGGCTCATGAACCAACAAACTGTACATACGTATTTAATGAACAAACCGTTAGTTAAACTAACGCAACCTTTTGCTAAAGATGTTGATGTATATAAAGTAAACCATAAGATGTTCGCCACCCTTGCACTGAGCAATGAGGGCGAAACCGATGAAAACGGCGAACCTATTTGGTGGCTAAACTTAAAGTGCGACCCTGATGAAGCACAGTCATTACGAGATATTTTTCCTTCGGTGATTCCAGGTTATCATATGAATAAACGCCTTTGGAATACAGTGATTTTAGACGGCTCAATACCACAAGGTGAAATTGAGCGTATGATTGATAATTCATTTAATTTGGTGGTCGACAACATGCCAGATAAAGACAAACAGGCTATTGAAGCCTTACTGTAAATAAGCGTATATATCTCTATATTTTCTGATTATCAAACATAAAAAAAGCCGCATAATTTGCGGCTTTTTTACGTTAACTTAAAACATTAATCTTTGTGCTCAGTCATCTCATTTTGAGTATCAGTCGATTTATCATCTGACTGATCTGACTCAACTTCAGCTGTTTTAGTGACTGTAGTGTAAAACTTATCGCCTTTATCAGCCATTGCAACCAGTGATTCACAGGGTGCAAAAATGGCATTGCTGTTAGCCAGTGTAGACATATCAGAGCTTATTTTACTCGCACCTAATTTGTCCATGTAGCTAAACGGGCCACCTAAGAACGGTGGGAAACCAATACCAAAAATAGCACCAATATCACCATCACGCGGGCCTGCGATAATACCATCATCTAAACAACGAGCCGCTTCATTAAGCATTTGTGAAACACAGCGCTTAGCAATCTCGTTTTTATTTAAACGTGGGGCTGGGGTTACACCTAGTAGCTCATAGACTGACTCATCGACCTTTTTGCCTTTCTTGTCGTATTCATAAAAACCGCGCCCTGTTTTACGACCAAGACGTTTTGAATCAATCATGCGCGAGAAAGCATCAGGCCCTTTAAAGCGCTCACCCAATTCTTTTTCAAGAATTGGCGCAATTTTAGATCCAATATCAATACCCACTTCGTCCAGCAGTGCCAACGGTCCAACAGGAAAACCAAACTCGACTAAAGCCGCATCTATTTTTTCAATCGGCTCACCAGCAAGCATTAAGTTAGCCGCTTCATTAAGGTATGGCGCTAAAATACGGTTTACATAAAAACCAGCCATATCTTTTACCACAATTGGTGTTTTACCTTGCTTACGTGCAAAGTTAACTACACGAGCAATGGTTTCTTGTGACGTGCCTTCGTGAGGAATGATCTCAACCAGTGGCATTTTCTCTACTGGCGAGAAATAATGTAAACCAATTACATTTTCAGGGCGTTCTGCTTTTGCTGCAATTTGCGAAATAGGTAATGACGAAGTATTACTTGCAAAAATAGTATTCGCTTGGCATTGCTGCTCAACATCAGCAACCATACCTTGCTTAAGCTCTAAATCTTCAAATACCGCTTCTATCACTAAATCTATGTGCTTAAAGCCGCTGTAATCCGTAGTGCCAGTAATGCGGTTCATGGTTAACTGCATATCAGCTTTAGACATAATACGGCGCTTAAGGCGTTTATCTAAGATTTTGTATGTGTAGTTCATGGCATTACTTATGCCCTGCTCTGCCACATCTTTAATACGTACCGGCAATTTAGCCTTAACCGCACTTACATGAGCAATACCTGCGCCCATTAATCCGCCACCTAACACAGCAGTTTTACTAATCGCAGGAGCGTCATCGTTGCGCCATTCTTTTTTCATTTCAGTGGTTGCAAAGAAAATACCGCGAAGTGCTTTAGACTCATCACTCATTACTAACGTAGCAAAGCCTTCGGCTTCGGTTTTATACGCTTTCATTTCATCAAGCTCTACGCTTGCACGAACCGCTTTAATAATCGCAAGCGGCGCTGGGTAGTGACCACCGGTTTTTTTAAGTACGTTTTCTTTAGCTTTTTTAAAGATAAAGTTACGACCAAACGGGTTTGATTCTAATAACTTGCTGACCTTATCAAGTTTAGGCTCTTTAGCTTGTGGCTTTTTCTTCGCAGCAAACTCTTTGGCCACTTTTAGCAGTACGCTTTGTGGAACACAATCATCCAATACACCGGCTTTTTTAGCTTGTTTTGGACGAATTTGCTTACCAGTTAGCATCCACTCAAGGGCTTTTTGAATACCCACGATTTTAGTTAAGCGTTGTGTACCACCACCGCCAGGCAATAAACCTAGTTGTACTTCTGGTAAACCAATTTTAGTTAAATCGCTATCTGTACCAACGCGATAATCACATGCTAAAGCAAACTCTAAACCACCACCTAAAGCAGCGCCGTGAATAGCACTAACCGTGGTATACGGTAGTTTTTTCATATCAAAAAATGCTTGATGGCATAATTCGCTGATAGCTAATGCATCTTCGCGTTTTTCAACACCGTCTAACATTTTTACATCAGCACCGGCAATGAAGTTATCACTTTTGCCACTAATAAATACCATACCTTTCACTGCATGCTCTTTAGCTTGTGCTAATAATGCTTTTAAATCATCAGCAAAGCTGTCACGCAGGGTATTCATTTTTTCACCCGGCACATCAATGGTTACCACGGCTATTTTGTTATCATCAACCGTTAAATTAAATACTGAATCTGTCATTACGCACTCTCCAATACAAAGGCTGCACCTAAACCACCTGCAGCACAGGCAGTCGTTAACGCTAAACCACCGCCACGACGCTTAAGCTCGTATAAGCTTTGTGTAATTAAACGCGCGCCGGTTGCCGCAAATGGGTGACCATAAGCGAGTGAACCGCCGTTAACGTTAAACTTATCCATGTTAATTTCACCTATGGCTTTATTACGCCCTAAGTGCTCTTGTGCAAATTTATCTGAAGCAAACATTTTCATATTCGCTAAGGTTTGCGATGCAAACGCTTCATGCATTTCAATAAGGTCTAAATCAGCTAACGTAATACCTGCTCTATCAAGCGCGATTGGCGTTGAGTGAGCTGGCCCCATTAGCATGTCTTTTTCTACGCCTATAGCTGAAAACGCAAAACTGCGTACGTAGCCTAATATTTCGTAACCCAATGCTTTTGCTTTGCTTTCGCTCATCATTAACACTGCAGCTGCGCCATCGGTTAATGGGGTTGCATTAGCGGCAGTCACAGAGCCGTGCTGACGGTCAAATACGGGTTTAAGCTTGGCATAACCTTCAACCGTTGAGTTTTTACGAATATTGTTATCTTCTTCAATAAAGCTTTTATAAGGCGGTAAGTGCGCCGTCATTACTTCATCTTTTAACTTGCCATCGGCCCAAGCTTGAGTTGCTAATGAGTGAGAACGATGTGCTAAAGCATCTTGATCTTCACGGCTAATATTATGGGTTTTAGCCATTTGCTCAGCTGTTTGTCCCATTGATAAACCCGTTGAGTACTCAGCAACCGCTGGCGGTACTGGCAATAAATCTTTTAAACGTAGTTTTGAGAATATTTTTAAACGCTGACCAAGCGTACGGGCTTTGTTTAAATCGACTAAACTGCCGGCTAATTTTTTACTTACACCAATTGGCAATACAGACGATGAATCGGCACCACCAGCAATACCCACGTTTACAGAGCCTGCCATAATAGATTCGGCAACATTTGCAATTGCTTGAAAGCTAGTTGCACACGCACGTGACACTGAATATGCATCAACACCCACTGGCATACCTGTACCTAATACAATTTCACGTGCAATATTTGGCGCTTCTGGCATTTGTACTACTTGACCAAAAACCAGTTGATCGATTTCTGACTTGTCGAAATTTAATCGCTCAAGCATTTCATTAACTACTAGCTTACCCATATCCAATGCTGGTACATGGTGAAACGCAGTTGCTTGCTTAGCAAAAGGAGTACGTAGGCCGCTTACAATGGCAATACGGTCGCCTTTTGGTGTTTTAAGTATGTTTTGCTCAGACATTTATTATTCTCTCCCGCTGACAGGTCAGACCTGTATGTTTTCCTCGATTCTAAACAACCCGTGTGATAAAGCCAATAGATAAACGTAAATTAATCATAAAGCGCCATTGTAAATCACTACATACATTGTGTAAGGGTAATACAATAGGCTTTTTTAGCAGGTTTTACAAAGTTTTGTGTTAGGCTAAAAAGCGTTAAAAAATAACGAACTATTTTCAAAAAATCAGTCTAACTCTTGAGTTATCCACTTATAAACCTTATAACTAGCTCAGTATTTGTTACCTAACCACTTTAGGTATTATTTAAGCTGACGAGGACAGTCCACTTATTATGGCAGCTAACGCATTTTCAAACTTAAAAACGTATTTAGACACCCAAATTATTGGCCAGCCAGCGCTCACTCAAGCACTCTTAATTGCTATATTAGCCGATGGTCATTTACTTGTTGAAGGCCCTCCGGGGCTTGCAAAAACGCGAGCGGTTAATGCTTTAGCAAAAGGTATTGAAGGCTCGTTTCAGCGTGTTCAGTTTACCCCAGACTTGTTACCAGCCGATGTAACCGGTACTGATATTTATCGTCAACAAACCAGTGAGTTTGTGTTTGAAAAAGGCCCTTTATTTCATAACCTCATTTTAGCGGATGAAATAAACCGAGCACCAGCGAAAGTACAATCAGCTCTACTAGAGGCAATGGCTGAGCGCCAAGTTACTGTGGGCAAAAATACGTACCCACTTAGTGACCTGTTTTTAGTGATGGCAACGCAAAATCCACTTGAGCAAGAAGGGACCTACCCACTGCCTGAAGCGCAATTAGACCGCTTTTTATTACATTTAAGTATTAATTATCCAGGGGCTGAGCACGAACTTGATATTTTACGCCTAACCCGTGGTGAAGCACTTAATGATGAAGTTCCAGTGCTTGAGCAAATTTCGCAAGCAGAGTTGTTTGCCGCTAGAAAAGCGATTTTGGGTCTGTATTTAGCAGAGCCACTAGAGCAATACTTAGTTCAGTTGATTATTGCTACTCGAGAAGGCGCAAACTTAGATGAGCAACTTGGCCGCTGGATTGAGTACGGCGCCAGCCCACGTGCCACCATTGCTTTGGATAAATGTGCCAGAGCTCATGCGTGGTTAAGTGGTCGTGATTTTGTATCGCCTGACGATATTCAAGCTGTGGTACATAATGTATTACGCCATCGTATTATTTTAAGTTACGAAGCACAGGCCGATGGTATTACAAAAGATCAGGTTATTAGCCGTATTGTTGAACTAGTTGCTGTACCTTAAGTTATGCAAACATACTTTGATTCTCAGGCATGGCTTAAATTAAGTCATAGCCATGGTGTTAATTTATCGCTTAAAGAGCTGATGTATTATAAAGCAAAAGCGCAACTGCTTGAGCTCGCACCTAAAGTTAGAATAAAAAATACCTTAGCGGGGCAATATCTAGCGCCGCATAAAGGCCGTGGCATGGAGTTTGCCGAAGTGCGCCATTACCAACACGGTGATGACATACGCTCTATTGATTGGCGGGTCACGGCTCGTACCGGTGAAACCCACACCAAACTTTTTCAAGAAGAAAAAGAACGCCCGGTATTTGTATTTACTGACTTTTCAAACTCCATGTTATTTGGCTCTCAATTATTATTAAAGTCGGTGCAAGCTGCACATATTAGTGCCTTGGTTGCGTGGTCTGCTTGCCAACGTGGCGATAGAATTGGCGGTGTTGTGTTTAATCAGCACTCGCATTTAGAGCTTAAACCTAGTGCCCGTGAAAAGGCCGTGTTAAAGCTGTGTCATAATTTATGCGACGCCCATCAGCAGGCACTTGAAAATATTGATAAACCTGCCAGTAATAACTTTAGTGACAACCTTAAGCGTTTAAATCACTTAGCTAAACCCGGTAGTTTGGTTTATATCGTATCCGATTTTAACGCCTTAGATGACGCCAGCTTTAAACAACTCGAATTACTTGCGCGGCACTGTGAGTTAATAGGCTGCCATATTAGCGACCCCTTCGAGCATAAGTTACCTGCTTTCCAACAAGCGGTTACGGTAAGTGCTAATAATCAGCAGTTTGCCCTCCCTTTGATGGATAACAGTTTTAGAGAACGATTTGCCAAAAATGCCGAGCAAGCATTTAGCGCGCGTATTAATCGTTTAACAAAATCTGGGCTTAACCTATTATCATTCGATGCAGCCACTGCGCTGGAACTGCAATTAGTGAGAAGATAAATCATGCAAACCTCTCCACTTGATGGCCTTCACGATATTATTGCTCCCTCTCACGTTGACTGGTGGCCATTAGCCCCTGCTTGGTGGGTAGTTATTAGCATTGCACTGTGCTTAGTGTGTGGCTTAATTATAATTATGTACAAAAACTATCAATTTAAAAAACCAAAACGTAATGCGATTAAATTAGCTAATCAACAACAATCAGCGCAGCAATTGCATATTATTTTAAAGCGTTTAGTGATCACCTATTACGATCCACGCTTAGCAGCGCAATCCACAGCTAACTGGTGTAAAACCCTAAGTCAACTTGCTGCAATTGGTTTTAATGAAGATGAAATTTCAAGCCTATATAGCACAGCACAAACACCACCGGCACTCAGTGATAAGTTTCGCCAAGCTATTAAACAATTTAAGCTAAAGGAGCCACTGCATGTTTGAATTTAGCTGGCCATGGCTGTTTTTATTACTGCCGCTTCCTTTAACGTTACTGCTATTAAAACCCGCAGCAAGTAATGCAACGACACGTTTACGCATCCCAAGTTTTGCATCGCATAATTTAAATAATCAACATGTAGAGCCCAGTGCACGTAAGTTAAACACTCTTGAATGGTTGCTATGGGCATTATTAGTAACAGCATCGGCTAACCCTACTTGGTTAGATGAGCCTATATCGCTGCCTAATGAAGGTCGCGACATTATGCTCGCTGTGGATTTATCGGGATCAATGACAGAACAAGACATGGCTTATAATGGCCAATATGTTGACCGTTTAACTATGGTTAAAGCAGTGCTTAGCGATTTTATAGAGCAGCGTCAAGGCGACAGACTTGGGTTAATATTGTTTGGTGATACCGCGTTTTTGCAAACACCTCTCACCCGTGATGTAAAAACCGTCAGCAAAATGCTTACTGAAGCACAAATAGGTTTAGTAGGACGTGCCACGGCTATTGGTGACGCTTTAGGTTTATCGGTTAAACGCTTTGCTAGTAAAAAAGAAAGTAATCGCATTGTGGTGTTACTAACAGATGGACAAAACACCGCAGGAAACCTTGACCCCGAAGATGCCCTATTACTGGCTCGTGAAGAAGGCATAAAAGTGTACACCATCGGAGTCGGCTCTGATAACCCACGTGGTTTTAGTTTATTTAATATGGGCTCTGGAGGAAGTAATTTAGATGAGAGCTTACTGAAAAATATTGCCGAGCAAACCGGAGGTCTGTACTTTAGAGCCAAAGATGTCGCTGGGCTGCAACAAATCTATGCAGAGCTTGATAAACTCGAGCCAATTAGTGCCGATGAGCAAACCTTTCGCCCGCAAACAGCCTTGTTTTATTATCCGTTATTACTGGCCATTCTGTTAATAAGTGCAATGGCATTTTTAAAAACAGTACGTGCATTGAAGGAGCCAAGCTAATGGATTTTGAGTTTATTCGCCCCGCTATTTTATGGCTGCTACTCCCTGCGCTAGGGCTGTTTTTTATTGCCATGCTTAAAGAGAAAAAAGCCCAATCGGCGCCACTTATTGCGCCACATTTAGCACAATTTGTTATGAGTGAATCAAATAATCAGGCTCGTCAGCCGCTGTGGCTAGTTGCGTTATTTTGCAGTTTAGCCATTGTATTTAGTGCAGGCCCAAGTTTTGAGGAAAAACAAGTCCCTGTATTTCAAAGCAAAAGTGCCCGCGTTATTGTAATGGATATGTCGTACTCTATGTATAGCACCGACATTGCTCCTAATAGATTAATGCAATCTCGCTTTAAAGCCCTCGATATGATTGAGTTATTTAAAGAAGGTGATACTGCATTAGTAGCCTACGCAGGCACTGCCTATACCATTTCTCCACTGACCAATGATGCAACCACCCTCGCCAACCTTATTCCTAGCTTAAGCCCTGAAATTATGCCTGATAAAGGCTCAAACGTGCTGGCAGGTTTAGACATGGCACAAGAGCTGCTCACTCAAGCAGGCTACCTAGATGGTGATATTATTTTGATCACCGATGGTATTGAACAACAACAGCAAAGCGATATAAGTGGTTTTACTAACAGTAGCCAGTATCGACTAAATATTTACGGTATTGGCACTGAGCAAGGTGCACCAATAAAGTTACCTGAAGGCGGATTTTTAAAAGATAGTTACGGCCAAATTGTAGTGCCCACACTCAATGGTTCTTTACTTAAAGGACTAGCAAAAAATAGTGGCGGCCAGTACGCTAATTATCAACCAAGCAATAGTGATATTGCCATTTTTTCACCGCAAGCAAACAGTGAAATACTAAAAAGTGAAAAACCCAATTTAGCCTTGTGGCGAATCGATGCTGGCATTTATGGCTTGCTTATTTTACTGCCCTTAGCTCTATACTTATTTAGACGCTCTGCGTTTATTGGTGCGGTGCTATTGCTAAGCTTTATACCTCAGCAAAATGCTCATGCAGTAGAGTTACCAACACTATTTAAAAATACCGATCAGCGTGCATTAGAAGCTTACAACAACCAAGAGTATCAACAAGCAGCGCAAGCGAAGTCCAGCGCTCTCAAAGGCGCTGCATTGTATCAGCAAGGTCAGTTTGAAAGCGCTCTGAACGAATTTAGTCAAGATAAATCAGCCACTGGTTATTACAATTACGGTAATACACTGGCTAAAGCCGGACAATTAGAGGCTGCTATAAAGGCTTACAAACAAGCGCAATCACTACAGTCTGATTTTACCCAAGCAGCCGATAACCAAGCGTTAGTTGAGCAGTTACTTAAGCAACAGCAAGACCAGGAAAACCAACAAGGAAATGATTCGCAAAATCAAGATGAGCAAAGTCAAGATGGTGCAGATAAATCAAAACAAGATCAGCAAAAAAATGGCGATAAAAATAACGCAGATAAAAGCGAAGATGACAGCCAAAACAGTGAAGAGCAGCAATCGAGTGAACCCTCGGAGCAATCAAAAGATCAACAAAGCCAATCTGGCGAGCAGTCAGATGAGCAAAATCAGCCTGACATGCAAGCTCAATCACAAAACCAGCAAGACGAGAACAAAGACGACGATAGTAAGCCTCAGCAAGACGAGCAACAGAGTCAACCCAATCAAATGAATGAGCAACCGCCATCTGATGAGCAAAAGCAGCAAGCACAACAACAAGCTATGCAGGCGCAGGCGGCTGAACTTACTAATGAAGAAAAAGAGAAAGCACAGCAACTAAATCAGTTACTAAGAAAAGTGCCCGACGATCCCGCTATTTTATTAAGAAACAAAATGCAATTAGAAGCCCAAAAAAGACAATATCAACGCCGTCCAACAGGAGTAGAAAAATCATGGTAATGCGATTATTGTGCTGTTTATTGCTATTAACTGCCATGCCATTAATGGCCGCCACTTCATTAGAGGCAAGCGTTGATAAAAACCCGGTACTGGCGGGTGAGTTTTTTATGCTCAATATTAGCGTTGATGATTCAATCAAAGGGCAACAACCCGATACTTCAGCGCTGTTAAAGGATTTCGTAGTCGGCCCTATGAGCTTAAGTAGCCGCACCAACATTATTAACGGCAGCATTAAAAAACAAACATCGTGGTCTGTTAAGTTAATGACTCGCAAAGCCGGCGAATACACAATTCCTTCTTTTAGTGTTGCAGGGCTCAGCTCTCAACCGATAAACTTGTCGGTTAAAGAGCGAAGCAGCGATGCGGGCAAAAATGATGATATATTTTTAAAAAGCTCGCTTACAAATAACAGCCTATTTGTGCAAGAGGCTGGCGTTTACACCATTAAACTTTACTTAGCTAAAGAGCTACTTGATGGCAGCTTAAGCACACCAAGCATGGAAGATGCTCAACTCACCCAGCTAGGTAAGCAAAGTGAAGATTATGAACTGGTTAACGGTAAACGTTATTTAGTGATCACTCGTAATTATTTAATTCAGCCGCAAAAAAGTGGTGCATACACCATTGAAGCACCGGTTTTTCAAGGGCGTGTTCAACAAAACTATCGCCAACTAGAGGTGTCGGCACTTGGCGATGAACAACAGATTGAAATCAAACCCATCCCTGAGAATTATCAAGGTGATTGGTTACCCAGTGAATTAGTAAGTCTAACCGAGCAATGGCAACCAGACGATAATACCGTTGAAGCCGGCACGCCAATAACACGCACTATTATGCTTACCGCCTTAGGGGTGACTAAAGAGCAACTACCCGAAATTGATATGCCTACTATTGATGGTATTCGCAGCTACCCGGATGAAAAAGAAACTAATAATGCAGTGCGCGATGGTCGAGTGGTATCACAGCAAAGCGCCTCATTTGCGCTACTTCCACAAACCCCAGGCACCTATACATTGCCTGAAATTACCCTGCCTTGGTATAACACCAAAATGAACCGAATTAGTTACGCAACTTTACCAGAGCGCACAATTACGGTAACACCAAGCACCACAGCACCAGCAAACTCGCTGAGCCCTCCCGTTGAAAGTAATTTAAACAACACGGATGCAGAGCCAACGCAGCAAGCGCTCAGCGTGCAACGCCATACTAGTACGCCTCTATGGCTTATTATTGTAGCCGTATTAGGTTACGTATTATGGATTGTGACCCTGGTTCTTTACTTTATAAAACGCTCAGCTAAAGAAGCGCAACAAACGGCGCAAGCAAATCATAGAGGCAATCAGCAAGCAGAATTAAAAACACTGCAAATACTTGCTAAAAGCCGTGATAATAAAGCATTTTACGATGCACTTAATCTATACGCGCTAACTCGAACAGATAAAAAGGTAGGAGCTCTCACCCATTTATGCGCTCTGATAAACAACTCGCAGTTCACTGCGCAGGTAAATAATTTACAAGCACAGTTGTACGGTAACCAATCGGCCGGCACTGATTTAGAAGCGATTGTTAGTTTATTAAAAAAACATCAATCGCACACAGCTAAGTCATCATCTGCGTTAAAAGAGCTATATTCTTAATAAGAATCTTAGTTACTTTTTTGGCCTATAATAATTTTAATTAAAAAGTACTTATGTTTGGAAATAAAAAATCGAATGATCGGGTCTTAATAAATATGGCTGAAAAACAACAACGCTACGAAGCCTTGGTTCATGTTTATCACAAGGAACTCTATCGCTTTGCTTACTGGTTATGTAACGACCCGACTATTGCGGATGACTTAGTGCAAGAAACCTTTTTACGTGCATGGCGCTCGCTTGATTCGTTACTCGACCAAAAAGCAGCTAAGCCATGGTTGCTGACCATTTTAAGGCGTGAGAATGCCAGACGCTTTGAGCGCAAGCAATTTGATTACAGTGATGTAGATAACGACACACTAGTGGATCAAACCAGCCATAGCTTAGATACAGCAATGGAACAAACCGTTATCCAGCGACAAATTTCTTTATTGGCTGATGAATACAAAGAGCCGCTGTTGCTACAGGTGGTAATGGGCTGCACCGGAGATGAAATTGCAGACATTCTTAACTTAAATAAAAATACGGTCATGACACGTTTATTTCGAGCAAAAAATCAACTTAAAGAGGCATTAAGCCGTGATGATGAACAACTTAAAGGAGCATCAAAATAATGGATGAACTTGAGTTTCGTCGCCGCACAATTGCGCAGCCAAATGAGCTGGACAAAGAGCTACAGGAATTTGCAAACAGCAGTGCCGACAGACAACAATTTTTGAATGAAAGCAAAGCATTCGATAAACAACTCGACAATGCGCTTGAAATCCCTGTGCCTGACAATCTTGCTGAACGAATTATTTTAAATACCTCGTTAAAAGAAAAAGCCAGAACAGATGAACTTGAGCAAAAGGATAACGTGGTTAGTGCACGCTCATGGTTTAAGTTTGACCGAGTACATTTGGCCTTAGCGGCTTCATTTGTGATTGCAGTCAGTGCGTTTATGTTTAGCGAAGAGCAAAGCATTAATCAAACGGCTGGTGAGCATGCACTAGCTCATGTTTACCATGAAATTTATGCATTAAATAAGACTCAACCAATTAGCATACAAGCTGTTAATGAAAAGCTGGCTTTACTTGGCGGTCAAATTAGTGATTTGCCTGGTAAAGTCACTTACGTTACCTTTTGCGATTTTCAAGGTGAGAGAGGCTTACATTTAGTGTTTGAGTCTGACTTTGGGCCTATGACCGTGTTTATTGTGCCAAGCGATAACCAAATTTTTGAAATTGGCTCTGATGATTTTAATGACTCTCGCTATGCTGGCCATATAAATCGTGGCAAACAGGCCGATACCGTGCTAATTGCAAGCCTTGGCTCACCAGTTGATATGTATAATGAACGTATTTCAGGTGCTATTCGCTGGCTTTAAGCCATTATAGAAACAATAAAAAACCGCAACGAGTGTGCGGTTTTTTTATTATTTAAAAGCCAAAGCTTCTTACTGATTACTTACAAACATCAGCAACTGCGTTAGCAAAGTAGTTGATATTTGCTTGGCTAATACCTGCTACGTTAACACGGCTAGAACCGACAATGTAAATACCGTATTCTTTTTGTAGGCGCTCGATTTGCTCTTTATTAATACCTAAGAAAGAGAACATACCGTGTTGGCGGTCAATAAACGAGAAGTCCTGAGCAATATCTTTTGCTGCCAGGCTGTCTTTAATTAAACTACGTAAACCATTAATACGGTTACGCATTTCATCAAGTTCACTGTGCCATAGCTGCGTTAATTCTGTGCTGCTTAAAATAGTGTTTACAATGTCTGCACCGTGCGCTGGCGGCATAGAATAAATGCTACGTACCACACTTAATAACACCGAGTTTGAAATATCAGCTGTTGCACTGTCTTTTGCAATGATTGAACAGGCACCAATACGCTCACGGTATAAGCCGAAGTTTTTAGAACATGATGAACAAATGATCAACTCTTCAACCGCATTGGCTAAAATACGTAAACCATTCGCATCTTCTTCTAAAGAAGAGCCAAAACCTTGATATGCAATATCAATTAATGGCGTAAAACCCACATCTTTTGCAAGTTCAGCAATAGTATTCCATTGTGTTTCGTTTAAATCCATACCACTTGGGTTGTGACAACATGCATGTAATAACACCACATCGCCCTTAGGCACCTGTGTTAGTGTTTCAACCATTTCATCAAACAATAAATCTTTGTTTTCGTAATCGTAGTATGGGTATTCTTTTACCGTTAAGCCTGCAGCTTCAAATAAGCTAATGTGGTTTGCCCACGTTGGGTTGGTTACCCATACAGTTGCATCTGGATTACAACGTACAATGAATTCTGCAGCAACACGAAGTGCACCAGTACCGCCAGGAGCTTGTGCTGTGCGTACGCGGTTAGCTAATAATGCAGGGTGTTCACCTAGTAGAAGATTTTCCATTTGTTGACAGTAATCTAAATTACCAGCAAGACCAATGTAAGATTTGCTCATTTCATTTTCTAAACGAAATGCTTCTGCTTTTTTTACTGACTTTAATACTGGGGTATTCCCCTGCTCGTCTTTATATACACCAACCCCTAAGTCAATCTTATTTGGGTTAGTATCTTGCTTGTAGGCCGCCATAAGGCCAAGAATAGGGTCTGTTGGTAATGGTTTTAATACTGAGAACATTGGCTATCTCTTCGTTATTTAGGGGTTAGCTGTTGCGATAAGCTTAACATAAAAACTCACTAGATTGACTAGTGTTATTTACACTAAAAAGTGAGGAATTTTAATGCAGCACGCAATTAATAACGCGAGCGTCGCTTTATCAAAAAAATCAGTGCTGAAGGCTTCACCATCAACAATACCTATACACTGATGTTGTGCATTAAATAGCGGTAAACAGGCTTCTGCTTTTACTTTCGGATCACAGGTGTAATATTCACCGCCTGCTGCCAAATATTGCTCAACGTTATTAATAACGCGCCCTTTACCACTAAGCGCTACTTGAACGTTATTGCTGGCAGTCGCAAATTCAGCAGTAAGCGGAAATAAAGGACGACTCGGCGCACCAAAATAAGCCAGCTTTAATAACTGCTCCCCTTCATTGGTGTGGGTATTCTGATAAATGCCGTACCAATCAAGCTTTGTGTTTTCAATGACGTAGTCAACAATCAATTGAAGTTGCGCTAATTTTTCAGTTGTTTGCGTACTTTGGCTGACATAATCGCTTAGTTTAAACGGCTCATCCTGTAGGTAACCAAATAAACTACATGCCCCACCTTCACCTAGCTCAGGAATTTGATATTCCCAACGCACGGCTGGTGCAGCATTTTTATTTAGGTATTGCTCAAGCTTTTCTAGCTCAGCGTGAATTAACTGTGGCTCAACATTAAGTTGAGCATACTCTAAGTAAGAATTAACCATTTGGACGTCCATACATCTATAATGCCGAAATAGTAGCATGGATGTTTTTATAGTGCTAGCCAATTTAAAGTGCTTTTTTAAAATCTTTAAACACTTTTATTCATAGATATAATTGCGGTATTTAAACTGGTTGCTTTATCTTTGGGGGCATTAAAAGGTGTTCAGCTTAGGTGCAAAAATTACGCCTTTGCTTCACAAATTTGTTATTATTTGCCGCATTATTATATTCAATCTTAAGTAGGTTAATTATGAGTGATAGTCACTTAGTGTATTCAACAGCAACAGGGCGAATTGATCAGCCAAAGCCAGAAAAAGAACTGGATGTAAAACTATTTAAAGACGGGTCAATTCGCATAGAACGTCAAACCAAAGGCCGAAAAGGTAAAGGTGTAATGCTGGTTGTTGGTCTTGATCCACAACAGCATGATTTGAAAAAGTTAGCAAAAACAATAAAAAGTAAGATGGGCCAAGGGGGCGCAGTAAAAGAAGGTGTTATTGAAGTACAAGGTGATGATCGCGACAAATTAAAAGCGATTTTAGAAGGATTAAAATTTAAAGTAAAAATTGCGGGTGGTTAACCCGCAATTCTTGCTTATTTAATAATTTTTAGCGCTGCTAATTGATCAAATAATGCGGGAATATCATCCTCAGCCACTGGCTTACTAAAATAATAGCCTTGAACAATAAAACAATTATTGTTTTGTAAAAACTCAACTTGCTCGATTGTTTCGACCCCTTCGGCAACTACATCAAGCTTCAGCTTTTGTGCCATAGCAATAATGGCCGCAGTGATCTCCATGTCGTTATCATCCTCAGGTATATCTTTGACAAACGAGCGATCAATTTTAAGAATATCGACAGGGAAACGCTTAAGGTAACTAAGTGAAGAATAACCCGTACCAAAATCATCAATAGAAATTGAGATACCCAACTTTTTAAGTTGATGTAACTGCTCAATAGCCGCTTCAACATTCCCCATCAGCATGCTTTCGGTTAATTCAAGATGCAGACTTTTAGCATTAATCTGCGTCTCTATAATTATTTTTTTCAGCATAGGCACTAAGCTTGCGTCTTTAAACTGTCTTGCTGACAGATTGATCGACATATTACTTGCTCTACCTTGTTGTTCTAGTCGCTTCGTAAACTCACACGCTTGTTGTAGCACCCATTTACCGAGCTCCACAATTAAACCCGTTGCCTCAGCTATCGGAATAAACTTAGTCGGAGGAATAAACCCTTGCGTAGGATGGAACCAACGAAGTAATGCTTCATACCCCACCACGCTATTATCGCGACAATCAACTTGTGGCTGGTAATGTAACGTGAGTTGCTTTTCTTTAATCGCATGACGCAACTCATTTTCTAGGAATAATCGTTCATTAGCTGCTGCATTTAAATCTTGGCTATAAAAATGGAAGGTATTACGCCCTTTGGCTTTTGCTTCATACATAGCTAAATCGGCATGCTTTAATAACTGATCTTCTTCTAGGCTATCAAAAGGCGCTAAGGTAATACCAATACTTGCACTAACAATCACTTCATTGCTGCCAAGTTTTATCGGCTGATTTAAGGTTTTTTGTATAGTGTCAGCGACTTCAGATGCTTCTTTTTGATGTTCAATACCACTAAGTAGAACAGCAAATTCATCCCCGCCTAAACGGGCTATGGTATCTTCCGCTCGTAAGCGCTGTTTTAAGCGTGTTGCCACTTCAACCAATAGCTGATCGCCCGCATCATGGCCTAAGGTATCGTTAATACGCTTAAACTCATCCAGATCAAAATAAAATAAAGCAAACGAGTAACGCCCTCTTTCAGCAAGCGCCATCGACTTTCTAAGTTGCATTCTAAAGAATGTACGATTAGCCAGCCCAGTTAGTGTGTCAAAATAAGCGAGCTGTTCCATTTTTCGCTGACTTTCTTTCACAAACGAAATATCTTGTGCTGATGCCACGTAACTAGTGATTTTACCACCATCTTCTCGAATAGGTGACACACTGAGCGATACCCATATTGGCGGCTTATTTAGCGCTTCTATAAGTGTATCTCCTCGCCAGTAATTACGATTACGCAAATCAATGTCAATATCCTCTACCAACATGGTCATCTCATTGGCAATAATTGTCAGTAATGGCTGGCGCAAGAAATCATTCTCGACAAAATCAGTCATCTCCAACATTTTTGGATTAACGTATTCAATGACAAAATTTTCATCGGTGATCACCACGCCCGTACCCGAGAACGCAACCGCTTTAGATAAGCGGTTTGCTGCTTTCTCCGCGATTTCTTTCTCTATTATACGCTGATTTAAGCCATCAATGAGTTTACGTATTTCAATGGTCATGTCTTTGAATGAGCCATTAAGCGTGCCAATTTCATCTTTGTTTTCTTTTGGAAACTCAATTTCTAGATGACCTTTACCGAAGTTAGTAACTGCATAAACCAACGAATGTAAGCGTCTTAATACCAATTGGTAAAGTGCTTGGTGTAATAGTAAAGCAACTAAAATGGCATACAGAATAAATAAACCAAAAAACTTAAGTTTTAAATCTTTCAATGCCGATAACGTTGAGGAACGTTTTTGATATACACCCACATACCAGTTTACGCCTTCCACTTTGTGAATATTGATAATATAGTCTTCATCATTTAGTGAAAATGAATCGGCATATTCTGGTAACTGTATTTGTCCAGCGCTATCAATTACGCGCTTTAGTTCTGGGGAAATAAAGTCTTCTGGTAGCAGCTTTTTACCTGTCTCACCGTATTTTATATAACTATCAGAACCTAAGTTTGGGTGCGCTAATAATTGCCCTTGCTCATCAAATACTACAAGGTGTTTTTCTTTTCCGCCTACGGGTAATTGCGATATTAAGGAGTCGAGTGACATATCGCTGCCTGTAACGCCTAAAAACTCATCATCGTTATAAATAGGGACAATTAAACTCACAACCCATTTGTTCCATACGTTATCGTAGTAAACCCTAGACCACTGCGGATCACGTTGTGGATTGGTTAACGACTTAGCGTAATTAAAGCTTTCACTTTGATTAAACGTATAATCTCCGGGAGCATTAAGTGCCCAGTTTGGTGGTGCAACACGAATAAAGTTATCTTCAGTTATAAGGTAAAAATTATAGAAATCTTGAATTAACGTAGGTGAAATAACTTTCCAAAGCGATTCAGAATCAGCAATTAGCTGTTTATAAAAAGGAGAGTATGCAGCTTGGGGAATAAACGCGGCTGATAGTCCATCCGCTGATGCACTGCGCACTGAGCCATCATTGGTGAGCTGCATTGTCTGTGTAGTATTATTTTTAAAAGACAGTTGGCCCTCAAATAGCTGCTCGCTAACAACAATATTAGCTTGCTCTGCTATTTTAACTTTGGTCGCTATCAAGTTGTTAAACTGGTTTATTAATAATTCATTTGATTGCTTTAATACCTCATGCTCTTCAAAAACAAGCTGTTTTTCTTCTGACTTGAGCATTAATGCAGCCGCGCAAATACCTGCCACTAAACAGATGCCAGAGATCAACAATGATAACTTTACACTGAGTGAGTTTATGCCAAATCGAGATGGAGGGCGTCGATACACAAAAAGCCAACCTTATTTATAATTATTATTTTCGTAAGTAATAGAAATATACCAGAACTTAAATCAGAATTATAAATTATTTATAAACTTTTAAAAAACAACGCCTTTTGTACATATATTAGGTAAAAAATCCACATCAGGTAAGTGCTTGTTGACATTGGGAGTGACACTTCATACATTAAGGGTATGAATATAAATTACTCACACACTTTTTTTTCTTTTTTTAGCTTCTTTATATAGAAGAGGCTTCCCTGTTTGTGAGATAAAATCAATCGAATAGTAAAGCCTCCCAACTGGGAGGCTTTTTTATTTTCACTGCAAAATCAGTGATATTTTTGGAATGAGGAAAACCAAATGAGCAACGATGTACTTGATACTCTCAGGCACGATATAAATGAAATCGACTCCGATTTACTTGTTTTACTAGCAAAGCGACGCCGCATTAGTCATGGCGTAGTTGAATATAAAATTGCAAATAATAAACCCATTCGTGATGAGGCCCGTGAACTGGCTTTGCTCGAAAAACTTATTGGCTATGGCAAATCGTTAGGGCTTGACGCTTACTACGTTAACAACGTGTTTCAAACGATATTAGAAGACTCCGTATTGCATCAACAAGCCATGCTTCAAAAGAATTTAAACCCTGACGCACTCAGTGAAACCCATCGCGTAACGTATTTAGGCGGTCAAGGCTCTTATAGTCAGCTTGCATGTCATAAATATTTTAGCCGTCGCCCGGGTAAATTAGTTGAAATTGGTTGTACCTCATTTGAAGAAATCACTGGTAAAGTAGAAAAAGGTCAAGCCGACTTTGGCTTACTGCCTATCGAAAACACTAGCTCAGGTAGTATTAATGAAGTATTTGATTTGCTGCAGCATGCACAAGTCTCTATTGTCGGTGAAGTTACTCATAGCGTTGAGCATTGCTTATTAGCAGCTCCAGGAACTGAGATAAGCCAATTAACTAAGGTATTTGCGCACCCACAACCCTTTGCCCAGTGTAGTCGTTTTTTACAGGGTCTTGGTGAACTTCAACATGAAACCTGTGATTCGACCTCAAGTGCATTAAAGTCAGCTCTTGACACACCAAACAGTGCAGCTATCGGCTCAGCGCAAGCTGGTAAAAATGTAGGCCTTGAAGTGATCAAGGCGAATCTTGCCAATCAAAAAGAAAATCATAGCCGCTTCATTGTTGTTGCACGAAAACCACTGCAAGTATCAACTCAAATACCTACTAAAACCAGTTTAATTATGTCAACCAAACAACAAGCCGGATCGCTTGCCGATGCGTTAATGATTTTTAAACAGCATAATATTAATTTAGTGAAACTAGAGTCTCGGCCCACTCCTGGCAATCCGTGGGAAGAAGTGTTTTATGTAGACTTGGAGGCTAACTTAATCGATAACCAAGTGAAGCATGCATTAGAAGAGCTTAAACAGCACACTCAATATGTTCGTGTACTTGGTTGTTATCAAAGTGAGTCTTTACAAGCTGTTAGTGTTGAAAACTAATCGAATATTAAAAGGGCCTAGCGGCCCTTTTCTTTTCACGGAGCTATTCTTTTTAATCGAGTACTTTCGCATCATTCGCTTTATTTAATAAACTACGGCTTTGGGTTAAAAAATGCGCCGTTGAATCTGAGAAGTAAGACTTTGCATCTGCAAAAGCATCAATTAATGCGGGCTTATCTCCTGCTTTTAGCTTTTCAAGCGTCTCTGAAAACAGCGACTGATACTGCGCTAATAAGCTTTCGACATTGTCAAATTGCGCTAACATAATATCGGTGTATAGCTCTGGCGATTGCGCAAATAAACGGCCAACCATCATTAGCTCTAATTGATAAATAGGTGATGAGCAACTTCTTAACTCGGCAAGTGTATGCCCCTGTTTTGCTAAAAACTGACCGTACACAAAGGTGGTTAAATGGCGCATAACCTGAATAATTTGCATTGCTTCATCATGCTTTTTAGCATCTAGCTCAACTAACTGACAACCCCATATTTGTAGCTGCTTTAATAACCCTTGCGCCACCCCATGACTGCGCCCTTCGCATACCACCACAGTTTGTTTCACCCAATGAGAAATATCAGGGCCAAACATGGGATGTAAGCCAACAACAGGCCCGCTATGTACTTTTTTAAGTACCGTTAATGGGGCTTGTTTAACTGATGTAATATCAACCAGCAAACAATCATCATCAAGTTTCGGTAGTGCATTAACAACTGTTTCAAGGGCATTTATTGGTACACTGATCATCACCAGTTTTGCACCTTTTAGAATATCGACTGCCTGCGATTGCTGCGCTTTATCTAAAATTTTGACTTCGTATCCCGAGCGCTGAAATTGTTTTGCAAATAACTGCCCCATGGCCCCTTCACCGCCAACAATAACAATTGGCGATAATCGTGGATCGGCACAGGCTAATTTGGCTTGTTGATTTTGATAAGCTTCACGCATCATGCGTCTGAGAATGTCTTCAACTAAATCAGGATTCACACCTTGATTAATAGCCTCTTGGCGTCGCGCAGCTAATAAATTGGCTTCTCTATCGGGTGCATGTAATGGCGCGCCAGTTTGTTGTTTTATTGCGCCTATTTGTTGAGTAATGCCATTGCGTTTTGCAAGTAAGGCAACCAGTTGCGCATCGCATTCATCTATGTCTGTTCTTAGCTGCGCTAAATCACTTATCTCTGCCACGTTCTCATTCCATCCCAAAAAAGCAAAATCGTAAATTAATAATTACAAAAAAGTAAACTAATCAATACGATAAATACTAACAGGATACGTTGGGGGTTAAAAGGCAAATTATGGAAAAGATCGCCACCTGTCTATCAACTAAGACCAAGGTGGAGTGGAGTGGAGTGGAGTGGAGTGGGGTAAGGCAGTAAGTAACCTGAACACGAGATAATAAATCTATCTCAAGCAGCTATTTCAGCGCTAACTACATTGAATTGAGTTGCAATAGGCTAGCTTGAGTTAAGTAGGGGAATATTAAAAGTGGCTAAAAGCCACTTTTAACAAATAATCAGCACGCGATTAAAAGGACTAGTATTCTAATGCCATAGCCGCAAGCGACATAACACTGTCGAATGATTCTGCACCAGCGATAAATAAGCCATTGTGACAAAACATAGCATCATCGATACCGGTTACCGCTTGAAATTCTTCATCTGATAATCCTGCCCATGGTGAAGGTAATGACTTTCTGTCTTCAAAAGAGCCTAATTCTGCAGGCACCGTTTGCACTATCCACTTGCCAGAATGAGATGGGTAGACAACAAATAATGCCTCATCAGATAAACTATGTACGGTTTTTTTCCACGGAGTATAGCGCTCTAACACGATTAATCGAGGATCATCAGCTTGTTTTATTGCTTGAGCAACAATCTTTTTAGCATTTAAACCACCTCGGGCAGAAGCTACAAAACGAATCAGTAAAGTGTGTGCAAATTCAACCGCTTGATCAAAAGCAGTATCAAAATCACTTTCCTCTTCCCATGTTGGGTTAAACATAGAAATTGTTTGGCTTAAGCTAATGCCTGTAGCAACCCCTTCAACATGACCACAATCAATGGCATCAATAGTTGATACAAGCCCTGCATCCACCGCATTCGCCACATCTTGGTTATCATCACATATTGCTAAGCCATATTTTTTCCACACCAAGCCAAATGACGAAAAAGGAATACCATTTTCACGAGCGCCAGCACCGCCACGCTGATGATGATCAAATCGGTCAGTTTGTGGGTCATATTGACCGCCAACATCAATAACCACATCGGCGTCATTAATAATCGCATTATCGCGTGTGCGGATCAGGGTAAAAGAAGGGAAAATAATTTTAAGCGCAGCGATACTAAAAACATCATCTGCGTGAAAATTGCCGTTGTGTGTAACTATCGTTTTATCATTCATTTTTGTACATCATTTTTTGCAAGAAGTAAGAAGATATTGTGATTTGAAGATGTGTATTGGTTTTTAAATATAGCGCTAAAAAATCGCAATAGCATTAAAACCAAAACGGGTTGCAACCCAAAGGTTGCAACCCGTTTTTTTGCGTTGATAAACAGCGCGTATTAGTTAAGTTTTTCTCTAATACGTGCAGATTTACCAGAACGCTCACGTAGATAGTAAAGCTTAGCACGACGAACTGCACCGCGACGCTTAACTGTTACGCTATCGATAAGAGGGCTATGCGTTTGGAATACACGCTCAACACCTTCACCGTTCGAGATTTTACGAACTGTGAATGCTGAGTGAAGACCACGATTACGCTTAGCGATTACAACACCTTCAAAGGCCTGTAGACGCTCTTTAGCACCTTCTTTTACTTTTACCTGTACAACCACTGTATCACCAGGGCCAAATGCAGGTACGTCTGTTTTAAGCTGCTCTTCTTCAAGCGCTTTAATAATATTTTGGTTTACTTTTGCCATTATGTTTCTCACTTTCCTAGGTGTAACTGTCTTCTAGCCACAAGCTTTTTGGTACTCTTGCTGAAATTCTGCGAGTAATACCGCTTGCTCCTCAGTCAGAGCTAGGTTATGCAACAAGTCAGGACGTCGTAACCAAGTTCTACCTAATGACTGCTTAAGCCGCCATTTTGCTATCGCTTGGTGATTACCACTGAGTAATACAGCAGGAACCTGTTTGTCGTCCAATGTTTCTGGTCGTGTATAGTGAGGACAATCTAGCAAGCCATCCGAAAATGAGTCTTGCTCTGCTGATTGATTGTGTCCTAACACGCCTGGCACTAATCGCGCTACTGCATCAATTAGTGTCATGGCTGGTAGTTCACCACCACTCAAAATAAAATCACCAATTGACCATTCTTCGTCAACGTATGACTCTATTATTCTCTCATCTACACCTTCATATCGACCGGCAATCAAAATCAGTTTTTCAGAGTTAGCTAATTCGCTAGCTCCTTGCTGATCAAGTTTGCGCCCTTGTGGGGACATATAAATTACTTTAGCACCATCGCCTGCCGCTTTTTTAGCATCAAGGATGGCTTTTTCTAATGGTTTAACCATCATTAACATACCGGGTCCGCCCCCGTAAGGACGATCATCTACGGTTCTATGCTTGTCTAAAGCGTAGTCTCGTGGGTTCCAGCAGTTAAAATCGATTAATCCATTTTTTACTGCGCGACCAGTAACCCCTTGTTGGGTAATTGCGTCAAACATGTCCGGGAAAAGGCTTATCACCCCAACCCATAATGAACTAGTTTGAGTCATTAAAACCCAGGATCCCAGTCTACGGTAATTTCTTTCACGTCGTATTTAACCTCTTTTATAACTGAGTCAGTTAAAAAAGGAATTAAACGCTCCGATTGACCAAATGCATCTTTACTGTTTGCTTTAACAACCAGTACGTCATTTGAGCCTGTCTCCATCAAGTCATCAACAATGCCAAGATTATAACCTTTATCAGTCATAACCGACATGCCAATGAGATCTCGCCAATAAAACTCACCTTGCGGGAGTTCTGGTAATTGCGTTGCATCCATTGAGATTTCTGCATGGGTATAAGCCATTGCTTCGTCTCTGTCGTTTACTTGCGCAAATTTAGCGATAAAGCCTTTGTTGTGGCGACGCCAGTCGACCACTTCTAAGGACTGCCATTTACCTTGTTGCCCTATCAACCACGGGCTGAAATCGAAGATCCCTGCGGGATCATCAGTAAATGAATGTACCTTAAGCCAGCCCTTTATACCATAAGGGGCGCCGAGCTTTCCTACGACAATTATTGATGAGGTGTTCTCTTGACTCATGGTTACACTTACGCCTATTAAGCCGCTTTACGAGCGTCTTTAACTAATTTAGCTACACGATCTGAAAGACCTGCGCCCTGACCTACCCAGTGATCTACACGAGATAAATCTAAGCGAAGTTTTTCTTCCTGACCCGAAGCGATTGGGTTAAAGAAACCAACTTTCTCGATGAAGCGACCGTCACGCGAGAAACGGCTATCCGCAACCACAATTTGATAGAAAGGGCGTTTTTTAGCGCCACCACGTTGCAAACGAATAGTTACCATACCGTCCTCTAAATAGATTGACTGTTTTCATTAATAAGATTTACTCCCCAGTATGGGGAGCCGGTGAATTGTACGAGTTTTTAGCAACAATGCAAGTAAGAAGTGATGCAAAAAGGCAGTTTAGTAGATTAAACCGTGATCCAAGAAGAAAAAGTATGTGAACAAGCTATTCTGTGCATAGTTTATTCAACAATAAAGAGGCACTTTGCCTCTTTATTGATTACTTTTTATCTCGTATTGGAGATGTTAAAGCTTAAATTCTTAAAATTTCGGGCCACCGCCACCCATCATTCCCGGTGGTAACATCCCTTTCATGCCACGCATCATTTTTTGCATGCCACCTTTACCTTTCATTTTTTTCATCATTTTTTGCATTTGGGTAAACTGCTTAAGCAGCTTATTGATCTCTTGTACTTGAGTACCCGACCCAGCTGCAATGCGCTTTTTACGCGAACCTTTAATGATTTCAGGGCGTGCACGCTCTTTTTTCGTCATAGAGCTAATAATCGCTTCCATTTGAATAAAGGTTTTATCACCCATTTGGCCTTTTACTGCATCTGGGATGTTTTGCATGCCTGGCAGTTTATCAAGCATCGACATCATGCCGCCCATATTTTTCATTTGCTTTAATTGATCAGCAAAATCATCCAGTGTAAAACCATCACCTTTAAATACTTTTTTCGCTACTTTTTCTGCCTGCTCTTTATCTACTTTCATCTCGACTTCTTCGATTAATGAAAGTACATCACCCATACCTAAAATACGTGAGGCGATACGATCAGGGTGGAAAGGTTCAAGTGCATCAGTACGCTCACCAACACCCATAAACTTAATAGGTTTCCCGGTAATATGACGAATAGATAACGCAGCACCACCACGGGCATCACCGTCTGTTTTAGTTAAAATCACACCGGTAAGCGGTAGAGCTTCATCAAATGCTTTTGCAGTGTTTGCAGCATCTTGACCTGTCATTGCATCAACAACGAATAAAGTCTCGATTGGGTTAATTGCACCATGAAGCGCTTTGATTTCATCCATCATGTCATTATCAACATGCAAGCGACCTGCAGTATCGACTAATACCACATCAATAAATTTCTTTTTCGCGTGAGAAATAGCAGCTTGTGCTATATCAACTGGCTTCTGTGAAATGTCACTTGGGAAAAACTCTACATCTACTTCTGTCGCTAATGTTTCTAACTGCTTAATTGCCGCAGGACGGTAAACATCGGCACTCACTACCAGCACAGATTTTTTCTTGCGCTCTTTTAAAAACTTAGCCAGTTTACCCACACTGGTTGTTTTACCAGCACCTTGAAGACCCGCCATCATCACAACAGCCGGAGGTTGCGCGTTAAGGCTTAGCTCTTCATTAGCTTCACCCATGGCCTTTTCAAGTTCTTCACGAACAATTTTTATAAATACTTGGCCAGGACTTAAGCTTTTAGTAACTTCAATACCCACTGCGCGTTCTTTAACTTGTTTTACAAACTCGCGAACAACAGGCAACGCCACATCGGCTTCTAAAAATGCCATTCGCACTTCACGAAGTGTATCTTTAATGTTGTCTTCAGTTAGGCGGCCACGGCCACTAATATTTTTTAGGGTTTTACCTAATCGTTCTTGGAGGTTCTCAAACATGTAACGGTTCCGAAAAGACGTTGAAATCAACTCTATTAATAAGGTCGATGTTATTAAAATTCAATTAGAAATAGTATACCGTAAATGGTGGCATACAATACAGTGCTGAAATGCTGCTTATTGAGTTTCTTTTTACAGGGTCTATGCATTTGCTTTGCTATAAAATACAATGGCCACATAACGAACACGAATTATTTGACTTCAATTAAGTGGCCAAAGCAAAATGCTGATTATTAGTTTAACTATTATTGCCAGTTTATTTTATGTGTTAGCAACGTCTCACGTGCTTTCGCGGTTGTTTCATCATCAGGGCCCGAGCCAAAAAGTTACTATTATACTCAGTACTGTCGCTATTTTGGCGCACATGCTGCTTTTAGTAAATTCGGTATTTAGAGCTGATGGACAAGATTTAAGCATTGTTAATGTGGCATTGCTGACTTGCTGGATTATCGTGCTGTGTGTTACTACCGTTTCTTTGAAGTTTCCCGCGACCTTGCTACTACCTGTAGTTTATGGTTTTGCTGCGCTATTAACAATTTCTAGCTTATTTATCCCTCATCATGTTCTATTACAAAGTATTAATGTAGAGCTGGCGCTAGTTGCGCATATATCACTGTCATTATTAGCCTACTGCATTTTAATTATTGCAACTTTGTATGGCGTACAGTTTTACTTTATTGATAAGCGCTTAAAACGAAAAGACCTAGCGATAGTTCACAGTCACTTACCGCCGCTAATGGTAGTAGAGCGCCAACTTTACCAGTTATTAAACTTAGGCACCGTATTATTAAGTGTGGCGCTTATTACCGGATTTGTATTTCTAGATGGCATGTTTGCCAAAGAGTTTATTCACAAAACAATCCTATCCTTAGTTGCTTGGGCCATTTTCACTACAATTGCGGTTGGCCATGTAAAACGTGGTTGGCGAGGAAAAGTAGTGGTAGTAAGTATAATGATCGCTGCTTTTACACTCACACTCGCTTATTTTGGTAGCCGTTTTATACAAGAAGTGGTCCTGAATAAGTTTTAACTTGACTCTGAAAGCTCACTCTAGCTTAATACGCATTGGTTTATAAAAAAAGGATCCATCGTTGGACGACATATCGACAAGTACCCTGTTTATCATATTAGGTTTATTGGTGCTTTTTTCTGCTTACTTCTCCGGGTCAGAAACCGGAATCATGTCAATCAACCGTATTCGTTTGCGACACCTCGCTAAAGAGAACCATCGTGCTGCGAAACGCGTTAGTAAATTACTGAGTCGACCAGATAGGTTGATAGGTCTGATACTCATTGGTAATAACCTGGTTAATATTGCTGCAGCTCAGGTAGCTACCATTATTGGTATACGCTTGTATGGCGATTTAGGTATTGCGATAGCGACAGGTGCATTAACACTTGTTGTACTAATTTTCGCTGAAGTAACGCCAAAAACACTGGCTGCCCTCTATCCTGAGCGAGTCGCTTTTCCCAGCTCTGTGATACTCAAAGGTTTGTTAAAAATACTCTTCCCGTTTGTGGTTGTTGTTAACTGGATGACCAACGGCATATTACGCTTATTTGGTATTAGTGCTGCACAAATAGATGAGCACAGCATGAGTAAAGAAGAATTAAAAACCGTGCTTAATGAATCAGGGGCTTTGATCCCGGCGCGCCACCAAAGTATGCTGACCTCAATTTTAGATTTAGAACAGGTTACCGTTGAAGATATTATGATACCCCGCAATGAAATTGTGGCGATTGATATCAACGATGACTGGAAAATAATTAGTAAACAGCTGACTCATGCTCAACATACTCGCGTACTTTTATATCGCGACAATATAGATGATGCAGTGGGATTTATTCACTCTCGTGATGCATTGCGTCTTCTTACTAAAGAGCAATTCGATAAACCTTCGCTACTGCGCGCTGTACGTGAAATTTACTTTATTCCTGAGGGAACGTCGCTTAACACCCAACTACTGAAGTTCCAATTATCAAAAGAACGAATTGGTATTGTTGTTGATGAATATGGCGATATCCAAGGCTTAGTTACTCTAGAAGATATTCTTGAAGAGGTTGTGGGCGATTTCACCACTACTCAAACTCGTACACCGAGTGAAGAAGTAACCACACAAAATGATGGCTCTTATATTGTTGATGGTGGTGCTAACGTACGCGACTTAAATAAAGAAATGGGTTGGGAATTCCCATTAGATGGCCCTAAAACGCTAAGTGGCCTCATTGTTGAGTACTTAGAAGACATCCCTGATGCTAACTTAAGCATTCGTATTGCAGGTTATCCGGTTGAGGTACTTGAAGTCAAAGAAAACATGATTAAACAAGTTAAAATTCAGCCCAATAAACGTAAAAAATAAACCAACAAAAAAGGAGCCAAATGGCTCCTTTTTTATTAATCTGGGTTTAGATTAGTTAAAAGAATAAACGCTCTAACCAACCTTTGTCTAAATCATCCTCACAGCGTCTCAGCTGTGCTCCATAACGGCTTGCACGATGTTTTACTTTATTGGCAACGCTCATTAACCACTTTTTCTTACGATAAGTGCCTCGCTTATAACCGCCCCACCCTTCGTGATAATTTAAATACTGTGCGTAAGCATCCCATTTAGAAACACCATTAACTTTGTGAGTTTTATAAACAAACCACGCCATAAAATCGATCGCATCTTCAAATTCATCTCTATCAGCACCACTATTACCTGTTTCACGAATATAATCAGACCAAGTTGGCGTTTTAGCTTGAGAATAACCATAGGCATCACTTGCGCGGCCGGTTGGAATTATCCATAAAAAGTATTCCATGGGTGGCGCGGCATCATGACGAAAAGAACTTTCTTGGTACATCATACTCATTAATACGTGTTTGGGAGAGCCCCACTTGTCTTGCGCGTCTTTAGCATCAAAATACCAGTCAGATTTCTCTTCAAAGATTTTACAAATATCTTCGGGTTGCTTAGGTGGCGCAGTGGCACACCCCGCTAAAGTAAGCATTAGAGATAAAGTAATAATATTTTTTTTCATTTTTTAAGATCTCACTGAACTTTTTAAAAAAGCGTGGGTCTGAATCTATGAATGCAGCAGTACAGCATTGTTTCATCCCTAAAGAATATTTACGCAGCTACTATGAGCTGCGTTTTTTTTGCCTACGACTTACTTGGGTCTGTTGACCTTTCAAGG
>NZ_PNDJ01000168.1:0-382 GCF_005887255.1 Pseudoalteromonas sp. S1609
GTAACCGTTGCTGATTCAGAAACTGTTACCTCGTTTGAAACAGGTATTAAATCTGATGTGTTAGATGGCCAAGGCCGTGTAAATGCAACAGTATTTTATTACACTATGGATGACCAGCAGCTAACGGCAGTAGGTGGTGGTGCTAACTTTAACCGTCTATTAAATGCTGATAAAACAACCGGCTATGGTTTCGAAATTGATTCTGAGTGGGTGTTAACTGACGAATTAAATGCAACCTTCAACTTAAGCTACAACAAAACTGAGCTTAAAGATAAAGATTTAGCCGTTGCAGTGTGTGCACAGTGTACTGTTACTGATCCTACGTTCCAAGTACCAGGTGCATTTGGTCCTGAAGATCGTGCTATTTTAGATGGCAATAGCT
>NZ_PNDJ01000169.1:0-253 GCF_005887255.1 Pseudoalteromonas sp. S1609
CAACGTGCCGAATCATCGTTAGGGTATACGCTGAGCCAAACTGTTATTGGTCGCCCAGTGAATTTTCAAGCAGTTGGTGGTGAGCAGTCAAACCAACAAGCCGTGGGCATTTTAACACGTGCAGCAAACCGAGCAGGCTTTAAAGATGTGGAATTTTTATATGAACCACTTGCCGCCGGGATTGATTATGAAAGTGATTTAACGCAAGACCAAAAAGTGCTAGTAATAGATATTGGTGGTGGTACAAGTGACT
>NZ_PNDJ01000170.1:0-297 GCF_005887255.1 Pseudoalteromonas sp. S1609
CGCGTAGCTGTGCACTCAGTTCACGATAATGCTGAGCACTATAAAACTGACTTTGTAAATTCACATCGTTAATTTTACATGCTTGCCAAAATGCCTGGTTAGGTAATGGTAAACCCGATTTAAAAGTACTGCCTAAGCCAAGTAACGGCATCAAACCATGGTAGCTCAGAGCAATATCTAAATCATTACCGCCTACTCGCTTTCCGCTATGTGCCAAAAAGTCTGCGTCTCGTTGTTGTTTATTCCTAAAACTTGGCCCCATTTGTACAAATGAACAGTCACTTGTACCACCACCAA
>NZ_PNDJ01000171.1:0-359 GCF_005887255.1 Pseudoalteromonas sp. S1609
TTATGCCTATTTACATTAAACGCCAACCAAAAAGAGCTCTAAAAGCAGGTCTTGTGTTGTTAGTGAGTGCAGGCTTACTGATGCTTCTATTAAGCCAATATAAAACCCCATTAGCATTAATGATCCCTATGTTTATTGCAGCCTTTGGTTTTGCTTTGACACTTGGCTCTGCTGCTGGGCGTGCTTTGAGTTTATTCCCTAAACAAGCTGGCACCGCCTCAGCTCTTTTGGGAGCGATGCAAATGAGTGGAGCAAGTTTATTGGTATTTATTACTCAATATTTAAATTTATCAACACCCGAGCTTATAGGCACACACTTTTTATTATTAATTCCCTTTTCTTACTTACGAGATCGGTAT
>NZ_PNDJ01000172.1:0-239 GCF_005887255.1 Pseudoalteromonas sp. S1609
TTCGTTATTCAGATGATGAGAAAGAATTCTCAGCTAACCGCACGCTTAGTCCAATTGGTGGTGCAGCGACTTATATCGAAAAAAATGTTAGCGATGATCACGTAAGCTGGGATTTATCAGCTAACTACAAAATCAACGATGACGTAAACTGGTATGGCCGTATTGCTAACAGTTTCCGCGCACCAAGTCTTCAAGGTCGTATCTTATTTGGTGATGAAGTAACCGTTGCTGATTCAGAA
>NZ_PNDJ01000173.1:0-388 GCF_005887255.1 Pseudoalteromonas sp. S1609
CGCACGAGAGGCGGCATCGGGATACACCACGTCATTTTCAAAACCATCAACTAAATCGTTAGTACCAGGTTTGATAGTGTTAGCACGAAAGGCAATTGGAGAGCCATCTAAATCACGAACATGGTAATTAAATAATCCAGTGAAATCGTCACCTTCATATAAAAATTGAATACGGGCTGCTTGTTCAGTGTAACCACCTAAGGCATCTTTTTGCTCAAAACCTGGTGCACGATTATCAATGTAATCGTCTTTATCTTGCCAAAGTACTGAAACACGTGTTGATAAACGATCTGTTAATGAACCACCAACAGCGCCTTCAAAGTCAACAGCACCACGACTACCGTAAGATACAGAGCCATAGCCTTCAAATTCTTGACTTGGTGTTCCC
>NZ_PNDJ01000174.1:0-375 GCF_005887255.1 Pseudoalteromonas sp. S1609
GATGCCCGAGTGGTGGAATTGGTAGACACAAGGGATTTAAAATCCCTCGACTAACAAGTCGTGCCGGTTCAAGTCCGGCCTCGGGCACCACTTTGTGGTTTGGTTATATACACCAATATGTAACTTATAAAAATTATTTAGAATTAATATGATGCGGCACTAGCTCAGTTGGTAGAGCGCGACCTTGCCAAGGTCGAGGTCACGAGTTCGAGCCTCGTGTGCCGCTCCATATTAGTTTTATCCACTTGCTTTAAATAGCAAACTCGATGCCCGAGTGGTGGAATTGGTAGACACAAGGGATTTAAAATCCCTCGACTAACAAGTCGTGCCGGTTCAAGTCCGGCCTCGGGCTCCACTTTTAATTATTGCCCAAGT
>NZ_PNDJ01000175.1:0-814 GCF_005887255.1 Pseudoalteromonas sp. S1609
GTTCAGTATGCAGTAAATAAATTACACCATGATATAATCTTGCGCATTCAGTCAGCCTTATTTATGCCGTTTTTGTACTCTCGGTAATAAGGTCCGCGCCGCATAGAGCAAGTCGCGAAAAATTGACTGAATCCGTAATTATTTAATTGCGCAACACATCAACCGTTGAACAAGAGTGCACTAAAAAGGTTAACCCCGACATGAAAGCAATGAAAAGATCTACGTTAGCAACCCTTATCAATGCAACGTTGTTCTCTGCCGTAGCAGGTACGTCAATTTCAGCCGTAGCTGCTGAGCAAGAAACTACTGCTAAGAAGAACCAACTAGAAGTTATTCAAGTTACTGCTCGTAAACGAGTAGAAAACGCTCAAGAAGTGCCTGTTGCTGTTTCAGCCTTGCAAGGCGATAGCTTAGATGCTTACAGCTCAGCTGGTATGGATATTCGTTTTATGAATGCGAAAATCCCAAGTTTATCTATTGAATCTTCATTTGGCCGTTCATTCCCACGCTTTTATGTACGTGGCCTTGGTAACACTGATTTCGATTTGAATGCTTCGCAACCAGTGTCGCTTGTGGTTGATGAAATTGTACAAGAAAACGCAATCTTAAAAGGTTTCCCTGTATTTGACGTAGCACGTGTTGAAGTGCTTCGTGGTCCTCAAGGTACATTATTTGGTCGTAATACACCGGCTGGTCTAGTTAAATTTGATACCGTAAAACCAAGTCAAGAATTTGAAGGCTATGGCTCTGTATCTTACGGTAGTCGTGGTGCTGTTGACTTTGAAGGCGCTGTTGGTGGTTCATTAACAGATCG
>NZ_PNDJ01000176.1:0-246 GCF_005887255.1 Pseudoalteromonas sp. S1609
CCAACGATACAACCGTACATCCTAGGTAGACGCTTTCATAGGCTCACTTGCCTATTTAGGCTGGCGTTGGCAACTCTGAATATGTATTAGCGTTGAGCATTGGCCTTTTAAGCCTTAGAAAATTCTGCTTTAGAAAGCTCGCCGTTTTTATCCGTATCAAGCTCTGTAAACTTACTCATAAGTGAAGCGTCTACTGATGATTCAGCTTGGCTAATTGCGCCATTACCATCCACATCCAGTGTGTCA
>NZ_PNDJ01000177.1:0-358 GCF_005887255.1 Pseudoalteromonas sp. S1609
ATTTAAATTTGCAAGGATGCAGCAATGGTGATGATTAAAGCAACGTTGTTTACTTTTTTAACCCTTTTTAGTGCTAGCTTATTGGCGCAATTGCCTCCAGTGCAACTTGCTAATGTTTACGATGAAACTAAGCATGAAGATATTCGTCAATATTTGGTGAGTGAAAAGTATGACGGAGTAAGAGCAATCTGGACGGGAAAGCAGTTTGTAACCCGTCAAGGCAACTCCATAAACCCGCCTGATTGGTTTACATCCCCTTTGCCAGATATTTGGTTAGATGGTGAGTTATGGACCAAACGAGGTCAATTTTCTGTAATCAGTGGTATTGTCAGAACAAAAATACCCAACGATTTGCAAT
>NZ_PNDJ01000018.1:0-9860 GCF_005887255.1 Pseudoalteromonas sp. S1609
GACGAGCAAGTTGTAGGTGGCGTAGCCTCTAAAGTTACTTATTTTGGCGGTTGTACAGAGGATGGTGGTGGTATCAATCCTACAGACCCAATTACAATGGCAATCCCAGAGGATGGTAACGATCCTCGTCCATTCCCACCAGAAGACTGGATGTAATCTTCTTTAGGTGCGGGGTCGCATTGCCCCGCAGTATAAGTAAAAGCAAAGATTTACTTTAATAAGCAATTTAAGGCAAAAAAATGATTCAGTTAAAAAATAAAGAAACAATATCTGCTATTTCAGGTGGTGTACGTATGGACGAAAATGGTAATGGTTGTATTCCTCCATTTATTAATTTCCCTCCATTTATTACTAAGCGATAGTATTAAAATCTATAGAGATAGAAAAAGTAGATAATATTTTTGGTGGTGTAAAAATGGTGAAGGTTGTATTTGCATTGCACCTATTATCTTTATTGGCACATCACCACTTTAGGTAATGTGATTAAGTTATAAAATTAAAACGGCTAGTTTCAGAAAAATACCTAAAGCCAGCCTATTAAACGCCCGTTCTAATTGTATGAGTAAGCATATAATAACCAGATACTAGAGATGTTTTAGTTTCAATAAGTAAAATAAAAAAACGTCTTTATATTGTTTTCATCAATCGACTTTTGCTTTTTTACGCAATGTCCTCCTCCGGCTATTAGCGGTGTTATCTCATTCGGTATAAGCTTCATGCCCGGCGATAACTTTTTAATTTTCTTTTTATTTAGTTTCATTTTCATCATTTATTTCAATAGAACATGCCTAACTTATTTAATCCTCATAGAAACCATTTTACAACCCCTAGATGTTAATGTTTGTGGCTTTGAGTAAGCGTTCTGTATGTTTTGTTTTTTAAGTATTTAAAAATGATGGGTTATTTGTTAACTCTTGGCTTTCTTATGCAGTATCATCATGATAAAAGACATTCTAATAAAAAATAATAGTAATGGGTTATAGTCTGCAGAGGGTTTGGTTGTTCTGATTGCTTGTTTGTTACTTAAAAATGAAAGGATGTAGTAGTGTCTGAAAAAATAAAAAGTGCTCCGTTTTTTGTTATACGTGTACCACGGTTAAGTAATGAGCTGCTATTACAATTTAATGATGTAAATGCAAATACTAACAAAATACTAGAAAGCTGGTTAGGTATGTACGGTGTTCAAGAGGCGCTTTATCTTGCAAGCCCTTCTTTATTAGAACGCATAAGTCAATGGCGTGAAAAGCCAAACACCAAGCAAGGGAAAAAGATTTCACATGCCTTAATAAAATATATGGTTCGAATGTGCTCAAGGCCAACGCCATTTGGTTTGTTTTCTGGTGTAAACAAAGGTGATATTACTTCGTCTACGGATTTAATTGTTGGAAATTATAAAGAAGATAGCCGTAAAACGCGTTTAGACATGTTTTATTTAAACGCATTAAAAGATTACTTTATTAAAAATACCCCTCGCTCAAATTCACTTATATATAAGCCAAACCCCTCACATTATTTTATTGCGGATCAATGCCGGTATATAGAAAGTTACCTCTTAGATAATAGTATGCAATATCGATTGAGTGCTATTGAAAGTGATGAATATTTTAGATTTGCTTTAAATCGATCTAGCGCCGGTATTAGCTTTAATAGTTTATGTGAGGCCTTTTTTATACAATACAAAGATGCAAATAAAGAGGATGTTGAGTCCTATATTCAAGATTTAATTAATGAAGGGGCGCTAGTAGCCGACATTCCGTTACCGTTAACAGGAGATTCTCCTGACTATGCTTTATTAAAATCAATTCAAAACCTTAATGAAAATTATATTTCAGACAATTTAGCAACTACATTAGTGAAAATAGAGTCTTTAGATGAAGACAAAAAAGGGACTATTGCCCCCTATAAGCAATTACTTTCACATTTAGAAGAACTGCCAATAAAAGTGCAAGAAAACAAGCTGTTTCAAGCTGATGTTTACCGTAATTACAATGCTTGCTATTTAAGTGAAATAGAAGTTAATCGTGTGCAAAAGCAGCTTGAACTACTGTCTGGTTTAAGTGCGAACGAAAAAAGTAACTCTTTATCTCAGTTCATCAATCAATTTCATAATCGTTTTGAAGGACAGTTTGTACCACTAGATGTAATTTTAGATGATGAGACTGGGATTGGGATTTCAAATGAAACTAGCTATGAAACACCTTTGTTAGCAGGGTTGCACCTTGCTCGCGCAGGAAGCATTTTAAATTCAACCGCAAGTATCAGTTTAATAGACTCAATTATTGAAGACGCTATCAGCCTTCCTGCTAATCGTCATAAAGATTGTATCGTGCTAACAAGTAAAGAATTGAAAAGTAAAATAGCGAATAAAGATGCTATAAAAAGTTATCCTAGTTCTTTTGCTGCTATGTTAAGTCTTTATGAAGATGATAAAAAAAATCCAGTCTTTAAGTTTAATGGTTGTTATGGGCCATCATCGGCAAATTTATTAGGTCGCTTTTGTCACTTAGATGAAAATTTAAAAAATGCAGTGATAGAGGAGTTAAAACAAGAGCAAGCGCATTCACCCGATGTTATTTTTGCTGAAGTTGTACATATGCCAGAAGGGCGGCCAGGTAATGTTATTGCTCGCCCGCATTTACGAGAATATGAAATCGTATTTATGGCAGATAGCAGCCTAAATAAGGAGTATCAAATACATTTAAGCGACTTATATGTATGGGTTGAAGGCCAGCACGTTAAACTTTGGAGTAAGAGGCTAAATAAACAAATTATTCCGCGTTTGTCATGCGCGCACAACTATTCATCGCATAGCCTTAGTGCTTATAAGTTTTTATGTATGTTACAACACCAAGACGGACGCCCTATTAACTTTTCTATGCCGCAAAGTACATCTAGGCATAGTTTTGTTCCACGAATAATGTTAGATAATTTAGTGCTGAGTGAAAAAACATGGCGCGTTGATAGAAAACATCTACAAGAAGTTTTTATTGATGGCCAACTAGATTTAGATAAGCTTAATACTCTCTTCACTACCTACCAGTTAGATACACAAGTTTGCTATGCAATGTTTGATAATATTTTGCAGTTAGATTTGCGAAACTCTGATATGTTTGAAATTTTACTCGCAGAGACTAAGGGGCAAACTAAGGTTGAGTTGAAGGAGGTTTTATCTTCTAGTTTTTCGTCTCGCGTAAGAGATGAGTTTGGACATCATTATAATAATGAAATAATAGTGCCTTTTAGAAATACGCAAGCAAAAGTACATAAACACTTTGTAGATGAGCCTCTTGCAAATATATCAGCGTTGCCAATTAAACGACGATTTAGTGCAGGCTCTGAGTGGCTTAGTTTAAAAATTTATAGTGGTAACTCTTTAGTTGAGCAACTTTTGAGTGAGAAATTACTTCCACTTATTGAGTCGAATAAAAACTTGTTTAACAAGTGGTTTTTTATTAGATATTCAGATCCAGATTGGCATATTAGAGTTCGTTTTCACGGAGAGCCAAATATATTATGTGGCGAATTATTACCTTTATTAAATAACTTACTTGATCAAATGATCGAAAGCGGAGAGTTACATAAAGTAGAGTTAATGACCTATGAGCGAGAAGTTGAACGCTATGGAGGCCCTGAATCTATAGGTTTAGTTGAATCTTTATTTATGTATGACAGCTCATTAGTTGCAAAAGTGTGTTTATTAGTAGATGACTACGGTGAAGATATACGTTGGCGTATAGCTCTAAACTATACACATAAGTTGCTTAACCTATTTGATTACAGCGACGCTGAGCGGTTAAATCTAATCAGCCATTTACGAGATGTTTTTGGTAATGAGTTTAATGAAAACAGTATTTTACGTAAGCAATTAGGTAACCGTTTTCGAGAGTACCAAGCGCAGTTAGATGATGATTTCAATAAACTAAACATTGCTGCTACAGATGAACTGGACGAAATTCAAACGTTTATTTCTAAGTTATTTAAAGAATGGATGAGTGATGCTGAACCAGTAGTTAAAGTTTTAGTTAAGCTTATTAAAGAAAATAAACTTAACTGCACTCGAGATTCACTTTTAAGCTCTCTTTTACATATGCACAATAACCGAATGTTTAAAGCATATGGTAGAGAGCAAGAGTTTGTAATACATGACTTGTTAAGGCGAAAATACTTTTCGATGAGTAAAGTTAAATAAAAAGGCGCGTTTAAAGAATTAATACCTTTAAACGTGCTTATATATTCCTTAAATCCCCGCTACAATAACCCTATTCTATTAGGTGTTATTTTGCTTAAGTTAAGATTCAGTAGTCATTGCTTAGCCTACTGAGTATTTGCACATGATGTGACTTACGTAATCTACTTTGCAGCACACTTATTCTATTAAGCTAAAACAACGGAAAAAGGAAATTGTTTTAATGTCTTTAACAACGGTTATTCTTGCAGCGGGTAAAGGTACTCGTATGCGCTCTGCTCTCCCTAAGGTACTGCATAAAGTGGCAGGTAAACCTATGGTGCAACATGTTATCGATAATGCCAATGCGCTAGGTGCTACATCGACTAACTTAGTTTATGGTCACGGCGGCGAACTATTACAACAACAATTAGCCGATAATAACGTAAACTGGGTGCTGCAAGCTGAACAGCTAGGTACAGGCCATGCAGTGGCACAAGCAAACCCTCATATAAATGACGACGACACCGTACTGGTTTTATACGGTGACGTACCTTTAACAAAGCAATCTACACTTGAGCGCTTATTAGCAGCGACACCTAAAAATGGTTTAGCAGTATTAACCGTTAATTTAGCAAACCCAAACGGCTACGGGCGCATGCTACGTGTTGATGGTAAGTTAGTGGGGATTGTTGAGCAAAAAGATGCCAATGCTGAGCAGTTACTTATTAACGAAGTAAACACCGGCATTATGGCGGTTAATGGTAAGCTTTTAAAAACATGGTTAGGTAACCTATCTAACAATAATGCTCAAGGCGAATACTACCTCACAGATATAGTTGCAATGGCGCACAGTGAAGGTGTAGAAATTACATCAGCACAGCCTGATCATCCAATGGAAGTTGAAGGTGCAAATAACCGCGTACAACTTGCAGGATTAGAGCGCGCTTATCAAGCATGGCAAGCAGAAGAGCTGATGCTAAATGGTGCAACTCTTGCCGACCCTGCTCGCATAGATGTACGTGGCGACGTTAAAACAGGTGAAGACGTCCTCATCGATATCAACGTTATTTTTGAAGGTACAGTAACCTTAGGTAATAACGTACAAATTGGACCTAACTGTGTACTTAAAAACTGTAGCATCGGCGATAATGTTATTATTAAAGCCAATACACTAATTGAAGATGCATCAGTTGCGGCTCAATGTACACTCGGTCCATACGCCCGCCTTCGTCCTGGTGCAGTAATGGAAGAAGACTCTCACATTGGCAATTTTGTCGAAATGAAAAAAACCCGTTTAGGCAAAGGTTCTAAAGCAAACCACTTAAGTTACTTAGGTGATGCTGAAATAGGTGAAAAAGTAAATATTGGCGCAGGCACAATTACCTGTAACTACGATGGGGTTAATAAAGCAAAAACCATTATTGGCAATAATGCCTTTATAGGGTCTAACTCGTCACTGGTTGCTCCTGTAAATATTGGTGCTACAGCAACTGTGGGTGCAGGCTCTGTTATTACCAATGCCGTAGCGGATGATCAGCTAGCCGTAGCACGTGGCAAGCAACGTAATTTAGATGGTTGGAAACGCCCAGTTAAAAAATAGTAATGACCATTACTTATTAAATATTTAAAGCGAGTTTCATAACTCGCTTTTTTATTGTCTAAATATTTTTAATTAATTAGATTACTCAATAACGTATATAAAATATAACTGAAGGAAGTGCGGCATGTCAGCTTATGCTCGTCGTGCAATCGTTGAAAGGAAACCCGAAGCTAGTTAAAAAGTATATTATCAGGTAATGGTCTATTCATTATTAATAGGCTTTAATAAAGTACTGAGTGAAGACCCTTATGGAATATTCGGTACATTATTTGGAGTTCCGAGCATAAAAGTATTATGAAAATATTTAAATGGGAAAAAGCAAGTAAGAGTGGCAGAAACCTCGCTTTTAAAGAATTATTTATAAATTTTTTAGGGCCTATCTTAATTTGCATTATTTGTTTTGCTCTAATTTATACCGTCATCTCAGAAATTAGTTTACTGGAAGCTGTTGGGTCTAGTCCTTTTATTAAAGAAAAAAGTGGAAAGGTTCTTTTACTTTTTTTCCTTTTCCCTTTTTCTTTATTTTTTTTAGCTTCTATTCAGAAGTTATTAAATTATAAATCTGAATACTTAATGACAGGCTTTGTTAAAGGGTTGTTTATTGCATTATCTTTATTTCTTTTGCTAGTAATCCCTTTCAACTTGTATATAGAGTCATATATAAAAAGCAATGGCTATACTTATTGTAATTGGTATACCAGTCCATCATTCAGAGGTCCCGATGTTTGGTTAAAAAATGATGAGTTATGCTTACAAGATGGCTCTGTCATAACCAGTGATGTTACTGATTGGTTTGAACAGAAAAGTCAACAAGGTATTGAGCCAACAATTAATGAACTTGAAGTTTTTATACAAGAAACTAGAGCAGAGTATAATCGTTAAAATTAACTCAAAATTGCTGCAGTCGTTTTTATTTAAAATAACCAGCTAAGCTAAATAATTTTATAAAGGGATTTTTCTGGCTTCCAAAGGTAAATTTAACCCTAATAAAAATAAGCTATAAACAATGTCTATTTTAGAATGGAAAAAATCCGAAGAACGTTTTACAGAGCAAAGCTTCGAACATAAATTAATTGTTGTGATAGGCCTGTTTGCTTTTATATTATTTACAATTACTTTATTTTATTTCTCTTATTATGGGTTTGTTGAAAATGTTTATTTTGATGAGTCGCTTTATTATATTCGAGAAAGCGGCTTGTTGGCTCCGATAATAGTAATGGCTCCATTTCCTGTTTTAATGACAATTGCAGGCTTACAAAAAGTATTGAACTTCCGCAATGAAAAAACAGTAAGGTTAATGGTAAAGCTTATGCTGCGCGCAATACCTTTATATATAATTTTATCTATTGTTAATAGCTTTTACATTGAATCTAAATTAACACGTGAGGGATATAGCTTTTGTAATTGGTATACCAGTCCATCATTCAGAGGTCCCGATGTTTGGCTAAAAAATGATGAATTATGCCTACAGGGTGGCTCTGTCATAATCAGTGATGTTACCGATTGGTTTGAACATAAAAATCAACAAGGTATTGAACCTTCCGTTGATGAGTTAAAAGAGTTTATAAAAATAACTCGAAAAAGGCGCGATGATTATATAAATAATATGTAGCAGCCAGTCCATTTAAATGAGTAACAGGCCAAGCCCTATTTAAAGCGAGTTTCATAACTCGCTTTTTTATTGTCTAAATATTCTATAAATAAAAATGCCATGCTGTTGTCATCCCTGTGTGTTGATATTTAACTAATACAACACTAAGGAAAACAATAATGTTAAACAAATCAATAATAGCCCTTTCTTTGCTATCACTATTAACTGGTTGCTCACTAGATGGTGATGACGGCCAAGATGACGGCCAAGATGGCGCACAGGGTGTACAAGGTACAGCGGGTAATAATGGCGAAAACGGCACTAATGCAAATTCAGCTTTAAATATCAATCTTATTGGCCGCGCAGTACTCAATGCACAAAGCCCGGAAGGGGCAGCTGAAATAGTCGCCTACCAAGCCTCTAAAAAATGGATTTATGCCATTAATAGCTCTGGTGATGAAGCCGTTGTGAATATCATTCCTGCCGATACGTTCGACACTGCAGCATTAGTAAAAGATAACGAAGGTATTGTAACCGCGACCAACTTAGCCTCTGCCATTACGCTCTCACTAAATGAAAATACGCCTGGCGATGCAAACAGCATAGCTATCGATGCGAATAACCAATTATTAGCGGTAGCAATGGCTGCTACAAGCGTGGGCGAAGCTGGCCAAATAGCGTTTTACAATATTAGCGGAGATACACCAGTATTTATTAAAAATGTAACAGTAGGTGCCCTACCCGACATGGTGGCATTTAGTCATGATGGTGCAAAAGTAGTGGTTGCTAATGAAGGTGAACCTAATGGCGACTACAGTATCGATCCCGAAGGCACTATTAGCATTATCGATATCACTAACGGCACTATTGCCGATAATGTTTTGAGCATAAACTTTCAAGATTACAATAATCAGCAAGCTGAATTAGAAGCGCAGGGTTTAGTGTTTGCCAATCCTACTGGACGTACTATTAATGGTAATTTAATAAATACCACCGTTGCTATGGATTTAGAGCCAGAGTATGTGAGTATTTCCAAGGATAATAAATACGCCTATGTCTCTATTCAAGAAAATAACGGCCTAGCTATCATCAACCTTGAAGATAATTCCCTTGAGCTAAAAGGGCTCGGTTTTAAAGATTGGTCAAACTTACAATTTGACGCTTCAGACAAAGACGGCGGTGTTAACTTTAAATCATACCCTGGTTTATATGGCATGTATCAGCCAGATACAATTGCAAGTTTTAGTTGGAAGGGAGCCAACTTTATTGTATCCGCCAATGAGGGTGATGCACGCGAATACTTTTTTGATGCCAGCGATGAAGCTGATTGTATAGCCAAGGGGGGCCTTGATTATGACGCTAAAGATGGGTGTTTGGCATATATAGATGAAAGCCGTGTAGAAGATCTAGCTCTCGCAGCTAACTTCGATTACTTAAATAACGATGATAACGACATTGGTCGTTTAAAAGTTACAACAGTAAAAGGTGATAAAAATAATGATGGCCAATACGAATCTCTTTATGCCTATGGTGCACGCTCATTTACCATTTGGGATAGCAATGGGCTGGTGGTGTTTGACTCAGGCGATCAAATTGCACGGGTGACCGCTTCTGTTCATGGTAACGCGTTTAATAACAACGAAGATGAAAACAAAGGCGATACACGCTCAGATGATAAAGGTGCAGAACCCGAAGCGCTAACATTAGGTAAGGTTGGCGATAGGTTGTTTGCTTTTGTTGGCTTAGAGCGTATGGGCACAATAATGGTGTTTGATATAACCAACCCTTACGATGTGAAATTTCAAGACTACTTCTATAATCGTAGTTTAGAACCAAGTGCAGATATAAGTGGCGACCTTGCTCCTGAAGGAATGACATTTGTTCCTGCAGCGCAAAGTGCAACAAACGAAGCACTGCTCATAGTAGGTAATGAAATCTCAGGCTCAATTGCCGTATGGGAAATAACAACTCAGTAATTAATAAAGTGTTATGTAAAAGCGATTAGCAGTTATCTATAAATCGCTTTTACTTCCTCCCCCTCTTGCAATCATGCCTTGTGTGAATGAATTTTAATCAAAAACAGCTCTGCAGCCCTTTATTTGTATGGTTACTGTACTAAATTGAAATTAATTTAATAAAACTGAAATAAAGCATTGACCCTCTCCAGAATATCCCTATAATGCGCATCCACTGACCCGGCAGGCAGCAATGAAAAGCGCTAAACAAACGGTAAGTGAGTCGAGTAAAACTTAGCTTTCAAATCTTTTAAAAGAAACTGAAAATTAAGTGTTGACAAAAAAATAGGAAAGCGTAATATGCGCAGCCCTAGCGAGATAAAGTTTAACGCTTTAATCGCAACGTTCTTTAACAATATAAAGCAATCATCTGTGTGGGCACTCGTACAGATTGAGTTCTAACAGCCAAGCTTAGTGTACTAAGTGAGGCAAACAAATTTAGAGTCTCAATTAAAACTCAGGCACCAACAGCAATATATTACTTAT
>NZ_PNDJ01000178.1:0-442 GCF_005887255.1 Pseudoalteromonas sp. S1609
ATATGCCCAACCAAGGTTGATACCGCCATTGATAAGCCCATAGCGGGGATCATTACCATTTGCAAAATATTAGAGCCAACACCATAAGCAGCAATTGTCGTAGTACCAAAGCTGGCAACTAGAAATGACATGATGATCAAACCAAATGCACGTGTCGATAATTCAATAGAGCCAGGCGCTCCCAAGAAAAAAGCGCGCTTAATATAGTGCCAATCGGGGTAAAAGCTTTTTAGCTGTAATTGAATACCATGACGACCACGTAAAAAAATAATGATGCCCGCAAGCGCCGCTAAGCTCTGTGTAACCAATGTTGCTAGCGCAGCGCCCATCACACCAAGCCCCTCAAAACGACCATAGCCAAATATGAATAACGGATCGAGTATAAAGTTAAGTAACACGGTTGTGCTGACTATAATTAACGGCACCTTCGTTTGCCCGCTAC
>NZ_PNDJ01000179.1:0-263 GCF_005887255.1 Pseudoalteromonas sp. S1609
ATTTTAGGGGCAAATGTAGGGCTTAAGTAATTAAAGCCTACCCTTTTCACTCGAGCAAGATAGAGACTAACTAGTAAATATTAAACACTTATCTTTATTTTACTTATTGATATAAAGGGAGCATCTAATAATGTATTCCCGAAACCCGAAACCCGAAACCCGAAACCTTTAACACTTATCTATCAAAGCTTAAAAAACCTGCTTGCTTAATTATCCTACTAAGCATAAAATGCGCGCGCATTTCGGCTTTTAAACTATTAATT
>NZ_PNDJ01000180.1:0-367 GCF_005887255.1 Pseudoalteromonas sp. S1609
TCAGCTTACAGATGCTTTTTGGGTTGGCCGTTTAGGGGCTGCGCAAGTGGCTGCTGTATCGATTAGTATGCCTGTCACATTTTTAGTTATTGCGATAGGTTCAGGATTTGCTATGGCTGGGGCGATTTTATCGGCCCAATACATGGGGGCAGGACAACAAGATAAGGTTAACCATGTTGCCGCGCAAACGGTGTTAATGGTGACATTAGTTGCACTATTACTTGGGTTACTAGGCTATGCATTATCACCTTATTTTTTAACCTTACTGGGGGTTGAAGCGGCCGTATATAGTGATGCACTTAAGTTTATGCATGTATCTTTTATTAGCGTTATTTTTGTGTTTATTTATGCCATGTTTTATACGCTG
>NZ_PNDJ01000181.1:0-250 GCF_005887255.1 Pseudoalteromonas sp. S1609
AGAAACCAAAGCCACTAACCCAAGTGATTAATTGTTTTGTCACTTCCTTTAAAACGCAGCGTCTCTTAACCCTCTCTGTGCATAAATTCTTTAATGATCTAATTGAACTGAGAGAAGAGAATGAGAAGTAAATGAGAAAATAAAGCCACTAAGCTAAGTGACTAATTATTTTGTTACTACCTCTAAAAGCGCAGCGTCTCTTAGCGCTCTTTGTTTATAATTTTCTTAAAGATCTTATTGAACTGAGAGA
>NZ_PNDJ01000182.1:0-690 GCF_005887255.1 Pseudoalteromonas sp. S1609
AAATGAATTAATCCACAGAGAGGGTTAAGAGACGCTGCGTTTTAAAGGAAGTGACAAAACAATTAATCACTTGGGTTAGTGGCTTTGGTTTCTAATTTAATAAACTATAATCAGGTTATAACGTTAGTTAAGCCTGAAACAAAGCAACTAATTCTTAAAGTTGCTATTGAATGAGGATAATCATGGACATTGACGAATTAACAAAAATAGTTATTGGGTGCGCTATTGAGGTACATAAAACTTTAGGGCCAGGACTATTAGAGTCAAGCTATGAATCTTGTTTAATGTATGAGTTATGTCAGGCTGGGTTAAATGTTAAAAATCAAGTTGAACTACCAATAATTTATAAGGAACAATATATTGCAACAGGCTATAAGTTGGATATTTTATTATCAAATGAATTAATAATTGAACTGAAGGCCGTTGATAAACTTCAACCTATTCACTCAGCGCAGTTGATTACATATATGAAGCTATCAAATATAAATACGGGCTTATTAATTAACTTTAATACATTAAAGTTAGTTGATGGTATCAAGCGCTTTAATTTATGATTTTTAACTCAACTTGATAGTTAATATTCTCTTAAGTGAAGATGCACAAAGAGGGTTAAGAGACACTGCGCTTTAGAGGAAGTGACAAAAACAGAAAGCTTTCATTAATAAGGGGCTTCGTATGACCAGAGTACTC
>NZ_PNDJ01000183.1:0-355 GCF_005887255.1 Pseudoalteromonas sp. S1609
AATCGTTTGTGTGCGACCTTATACATGGAAAATAAATGAACTTAGAACAAATTAATCACATTCTCGCCTTCGTATTGTTTAGCTACAACGACATTCACATTACCGTGGCAAAAGTAATTCAAGTGCCGCTAATTTTGTTTACTATGTGGGTTGTGGTGACTCAGATTGGCAAGTTAATTAAAAAGTCATTACTTGCACGAAAAATGAGCCCAGATGCAGTGCATTTATTCACGCGTTTTTATTTCATTTTAAGTATTGCGATTTTACTTTTTACCTCCCTTGAGGTGCTCAACATTCCATTAACCGCATTTGCCTTTGTATCGGGTGCCATTGCCATCGGTGTGGGGTTCGGTGG
>NZ_PNDJ01000184.1:0-461 GCF_005887255.1 Pseudoalteromonas sp. S1609
TGATCCGATTTAAATCGATTACTCCTAATCCAGCTGGTGGCATTGAGTGGCTTGCGAACCACCTTACTGAGTTAGGCTTTAGTACAGAGCAATTTAGTTCTAATAATGTGACAAACTTAATTGCAAAAATAACCTTTGGGGCAGGCCCCGTGGTGGCATTTTCTGGGCATATTGATGTGGTACCCGCAACGCAAGGTGGCTGGTTAGCCGATCCGTTTGGTGGACACATAATTAACGATGCAATTTATGGGCGTGGTGCCGCCGATATGAAAGGAGGCATTGCCGCGATGCTTAGTGCAACGCAGACGTTAATAAACAGCGCGCAGCAAAAGCAGGGAACATTATTTTGGCTGATCACCTCAGATGAAGAAGGTGAGGCGGAGCATGGCTCTGTGCTGATTGCCAAGCGATTAGCACAACAGGGCGTTGTGCTTGATGGCTGTATTGTTGGTGAGCCAAAC
>NZ_PNDJ01000185.1:0-421 GCF_005887255.1 Pseudoalteromonas sp. S1609
TCTGTTTGTACACGTTCGAATAATGCACCATTTAGGTAAATGTCATCAGAGTGTGCTGAGAACACAGGCGCCATTTTTTTATCAATGCGTTGGTACTCATCGTTAGAGATAAGACCTGATAAGTTGTAGAATGCAGCTGATGCGCGGTTTAATAGTTCACCAGCAAGTTCCATTTCTACCAAGGTATTTTCAAAAGTAGCTGGTTCTGGATTATTGGCAATTGCCAAAATTTCTGCATTATGTTGTGCAATACCTGCATCAAATGCAGCTTCGTATTCAGTAGTACCAAACTTATCAAACTCAGGAGCCATGTATTGCAATGGGCTTGGTTTAAATAATACATTGCTTGCGTTGATATCTTGCACTTGTGCTGTGCTTTGTTGTTTTGTTTCTTGGGTGCTTGATAAACATCTGACACCTA
>NZ_PNDJ01000186.1:0-333 GCF_005887255.1 Pseudoalteromonas sp. S1609
AAGCCAGCATATCGCCAACTGGCTGCATCATGGCGTGTGCAGTAAAGAGCAAGTACAAAAAGTGATGGCAAAAATGGCTAAGGTTGTTGATGGCCAAAATGAACATGACAGCCTTTACACCCCCATGGCTACTAATGAGCAAACATTAGCTAACAGCATTGCCTACCAAGCGGCTTCGGCACTAGTATTTGAAGGTGTTAGCCAACCTAGCGGTTACACTGAGCCACTACTGCATAGCTACCGCTTAAAATATAAAGCACAGCACTAACTTAACACTTAACCTAAAAACAAAAAAATCAGCTTTAATAGGGTCTGTTGACCTTTCAAGGTTAA
>NZ_PNDJ01000187.1:0-609 GCF_005887255.1 Pseudoalteromonas sp. S1609
AGTTATTTTTTCTTTGCCACCACGAGAAAGCTCAAGTAATGAACCCGCTTCTTCGTGAGTCGGCCCTGATTGCGTGCCAGAGCCCAGCATATCGCCTGGCATAAAGTTACAACCGTTTACGGTATGGTGAGTTACCATTTGCGCTACAGTCCAGTATGAGTGCTTAAAGCTAGACTTAGACACTTGAGTTGGGTTGTAGCCTTCATCACGCATTTTTTGCGTTTGAATTTTAACATCCATTTGAATATCAAATGCGCCTTGATCACGGTTAGCCGTTGATTCTAAGTACTCTAGTGGCTGCGGATCGCTTTCATCACGCGTCCAACTTGTTCTGTATGGTGCAAGTGCTTCGGTGGTTACAATCCACGGAGACACGGTTGATGCGAAGTTTTTAGCTAAGAATGGACCCAGTGGTTGGTATTCCCATGCTTGTAAGTCACGTGCTGACCAATCGTTGAAAACACAAAAGCCGAATACATGCTTTTCAGCATTTTCAATTGCAATAGCATCGCCAAGCTCATTACCCTTACCTAGATAAATACCTAGTTCCAGTTCGTAGTCAAGGCGTTTACATGGGCCAAATGAAGGAACTTCTGCATCTGGCGCTTT
>NZ_PNDJ01000019.1:0-40551 GCF_005887255.1 Pseudoalteromonas sp. S1609
ACGTCCAGACACCAAATGTGCTTCTTGACACCAGCGGGTGGGCACCACCTGACCCAAGGACGAACTCAGTAGTGAAACGAAACAGCGCCGATGATAGTGTAGCATTTGTTATGTGAAAGTAGGTCATTACCAGGCTCCAAATAGTAGAAAGCCCGATTCGAAAGAGTCGGGCTTTTTTACGTCTGCAGGAAAGTGAAAACACAGGAGCAAGGTGTAGGGAAATAGTTGTGGTATAGGGAATAACTAGTTGGGAAAATTAATATGTGGCTTTATGCGAATAAGTTACTAAGCTTGTGCGTAATTTGACTTGTTGCCTAACCAGCGTTGAATGAGAGGGTCTACATACTGAGGATATTGCTTCAACATCTGTTGTGCTATGGGTCTAACTTGATTTAAGGTTTGCTTATCTCTTGTTAAGTCTGCAATTTTAAATTCTGCTAAGCCGGTTTGTTTGGTCCCAAGAACTTCACCTGGGCCGCGTATTTCTAAATCACGCTCTGCGATAACAAATCCGTCGTTACTATCGCGCAGTACTCCTAACCGTTTCTGTGCGGTATGTGAAAGTGGTGCATGGTATAAAAGCACGCAGTGAGATGCTGTAGCTCCACGGCCTACGCGGCCACGTAGTTGGTGAAGCTGTGCTAAACCTAAGCGCTCAGGGTTTTCGATAATAATTAAACTCGCATTAGGCACATCAACCCCAACTTCGATCACGGTTGTTGCCACAAGTACATGAATGTTACCCGCTTTAAAGTCGCTCATAATGGCTTGCTTTTCCGTAGCTTTCATTCGCCCATGGACTAAGCCAATAGCAAGCTCAGGTAATGCTTCTTTTAGCTGTAATGCACTGTCTTCCGCTGCTTGGCATTGTAGTACTTCAGACTCGTCTATTAGTGTACATACCCAGTAAACCTGTCGACCTTGTTCGTTACAGGCAAGTTTTACGCGACTAATAATGTCATCTCGACGAGTATCAGGAATCGCAACTGTAGTGATAGGAGTCCGCCCAGGTGGTAATTCGTCAATCACCGAGGTTTCTAAGTCTGCATAGGCGGTCATTGCGAGCGTACGCGGTATTGGTGTTGCTGTCATTACTAGTTGATGTGGGTAACAATCAGCAAAGCGGCCTTTTTCACGCAGTGATAAACGTTGATGAACCCCAAAGCGGTGTTGCTCATCAATAATGATAAGTACAAGATTGTTAAATTTTACTTCATCTTGAAATAACGCATGAGTACCGATAATCATTTGCGCTTCACCTGAGGCGATCATTGCAAGTGTACTTACGCGCTCTTTACCTTTTGTTTTACCACCTAACCAAGCAACCGTTATTCCAAGGCTTTCAAACCAGCTAGAAAAGTTGATTCCGTGTTGCTCTGACAATATCTCTGTTGGCGCCATTAATGCGACCTGGTAGCCTTTTGCTATCGCAGTTAACGCGCTCAGTGCTGCGACTAGTGTTTTACCAGAGCCAACGTCCCCTTGGACAAGTCGCATCATAGGGTAAGCGTGTTGCATATCTGCTTTAATTTCTGATACCACACGGCTTTGTGCATTGGTTGGCGCAAAGGGTAATTGTGCTAAAAATTGTGTTTCTAATAAATTAGTGGGCTCAAGTGCAACGGCATTAACTTGTTGTCCTTGTTCTCTTACTTTTAATAAACTGAGATTTTGCGCCAGTAATTCTTCAAATACGAGCCGCTGCTGAGCTGGGTGAGTCCCTTGCTCAAGCGCACTTATATCAACATCATTAGGAGGGCGATGCAGTAATAATAACGCATCACTTAACGGTAGTTGCGATGGTTGCCATTGTTGGGGAAGTAGCTCTTCTACTGCATACTTTTGAAGTAATTCTATTGCCTGTTCACTCAACGCCCTAATAGAGAGCTGCTTTAACCCCTCGGTTGTTGAATAGACTGGCGTAAGTGTTGATGATGTTGGTTGTTGTTCAAAAGTGTCGCTAATACTGTATTCAGGATGACTCATTTCAAAGCCAATACGTCCGCGACGTATTTCGCCAAAGCAACGAATTATTTTGCCTGTGCTAAATGCATTTTTTTGTGCTGCGGTAAAATTAAAAAATCGTAGTGTTAACCTACCTGTACCATCATTTATTTGGCAAACCAGCATGCGCCGCTTTCCAAAGGTTATTTGACTGGTTTCAATGGTTGCTTGAACAGTTACGTGGCTATGAGGGGTCAACTCACTAATTGTATAAATACGGGTTCTGTCTTCATACCTAAGCGGCAAATGAAATAGCATGTCCTGTACTGTACTAATACCTAGCTTTAAAAGCCGTTCAGCCATTTTAGGACCAACGCCTTTAAGTTCTGTGATTGGGTATTGGCTTAAGCTAGGTTTAGACAATGTAGGCTCAATTATTATTATTTAGTAAGTTAAGTGTACTGATACACTGTATATGCATCAAGTATGTTTTAACGCCTGCCAAAACTGTTCATCAGCAACAATTTCGCCGTTTTCATCAAGAGCAGGGTAAGGTAGGTTTTTTTGTTTGCATTGCCTTGCAATAATTGGGTGGCAGCCTTCAAAGTACATTGGGTGCTTAATTTCTTCACTCAGCATATTTCTATTGTATAAACCAGCTAGATCACGTTGACGCTGCGCCTCAAATAAAATTAGGGCTGCTGCAACGGATACATTTAACGACTGCACCATGCCTTGCATTGGAATAATGATGTTTTGATCTGCATACTCTAAGGCTTGTGGAGAGATCCCCGTTTTTTCTTGGCCGACAATAATTGCAGTCGGTTTAGTATAATCAATTTCTCTGAAGTCGACAGCATCTTCACTTAAATGCGTCGCTAAAATTTGTACATCAGGATTATGAGTACGCATACTCGCAACGGCATCATCTATGTTTCTGTGAAGATGTGTGTCTAACCAGTTTTTACTGCCACCTGAGGTATTATTGGTTAGCCACTTTTGTTTTTCTGGCCACACGGCATGCACATGATGACAACCAACGGCATCAGCCGTTCTAACAATTGCTGATAAGTTATGGTGTTTGTGTACGTCTTCTAAGCATACGGTAAGGTCGGTTTGACGACGTGAAAGTACATTTTCAATTCTTTGGTAACGAGTTTGCTGCATGGGAGTCCTCTTTTTCGGCAAATTATACGAGATTTTTCACCTTAAGGCACCACTGTTCGACTAATCGGGTTTTGTAATGAGATCAGGGTTTCGGTTGATTGAATGGCTTCTATTGCCTGTATTTTATTGATTAATACATCTTGTAGATGATCGATAGAGCGAGTCATTACTTTAATAAAAATACTGTAATTACCAGTGGTGTAATATGCTTCGACCACTTCCTCTAATGATTCTAATTTTATAAGTGTTTGCGGATAATCGCGCGCGTTGTTCAAATTAATACCAATAAAACAACACACATCGTAACCTAATTGCTTTGTATTAATGGTTAGTTGAGTACCTGTGATGATCTCTGCATGTTTCATTTTTTCGATTCGCACATGAATTGTTCCTGCGCTTACACTAAAGCGTTTTGCTAATTCAGCATAAGGTGTACGCGCATTATCCATTAATGCATGCAGAATCTGTTTATCAAGATTATCGATTTGATAATTTTCCATAGATTTAACCGTCTTTAATTATGGTATTAGTTATTTTTATACCACTTTTTTAATGGCTTTAATATCGTAAAGCTATTTTTATTATGGGATATTGAATTAAATAGTTTAATTGTTACGATAACCTCATTGAAGCGTGATTGTGCGCTAAGTAGTAAATACAATAACTGGGAATGAGGCCAATTATTATGAGTTCACATTATGTGCAGCAGCAGCAGCAAATAAGTAAAGTTAAGCAGTTCTTTTCGCAGCAATTAGAACAAAAACTGGGCTTAATTGAAGTTCAAGCGCCTATTTTAGCTAAAGTAGGCGACGGTACACAGGATAACTTAAGTGGGCACGAGAACGCCGTGGCTGTGAATATTAAAGCGATTGCAGATAGCCGTTACGAAGTGGTGCATTCTCTTGCTAAGTGGAAGCGTAAAACCTTGGGTGAATATGGCTTTTCACAAGGTGAGGGAATTTATACGCAAATGAAAGCGTTGCGACCTGATGAAGATTCATTAAGCCCAATCCATTCTGTTTATGTTGATCAATGGGATTGGGAGCAAGTTATTTGTGAAAGTACGCAACGTTCGCTATCTACTCTCAAGCAAACGGTTGAAACGATTTACCAAGGTATTAAAGCCACTGAACAATATGTTAGTGCAAGCTTTGGCTTAAGAGCATTTTTGCCAGCTAAAATTACTTTTGTACACAGTGAAGAACTGCGTAAAATGTACCCTGACTTTAGCGCTAAGCAGCGTGAGAAAGCGATTGCTCAAGAATATGGTGCTGTGTTTTTAATTGGTATTGGCGGAGCATTAAGTGATGGTAAAATTCATGATGTGAGAGCGCCAGATTACGACGATTGGTCAACACCAACATGTGATCAGTATGTGGGATTAAATGGCGATATTTTAGTATGGAATCCAATTCTTGAAGATGCTTTCGAAATATCATCTATGGGAATTCGAGTGAGCCCTGAAGTTTTGCAAGCTCAATTGGGAATTACCGGTGACGAAGACCGTTTAGAGTTTGATTGGCATAAAGCATTGTTAGAAAGTAAATTTCCTCAAACAATTGGTGGTGGTATTGGTCAGTCTCGCTTGGCTATGCTGTTATTACAAAAACAACACATAGGGCAAGTGCAGGTAGGTGTGTGGCCAGCGCAAACCTATGACAGTGTAGACGGCTTACTATAAAGAATAAGGGGCTGGTACTAACAGCCCCTTATAATTAAGTTTTAAACTCAATTTCTATTTTATTGTTTTCTAACTTAACATTACTTGGTGGAAAGTTGCGAGTTGTTTTAAGTAACTTGTTGAATATATGGATTTCCACTCCAGAATGTAAAACGGTATTTACGGTTAAAATGGCTTCATCGAGCATGGTATTTAGTTTTTGCTCTAAACTCGCTATCTGCTTTTCTAGTTGTTCAGCTTGTTGACTATGATGTATCTGAGTTGATCCAATCTTATTCATGAGCTCGCTTTTTTTATCAGCATCTTTAATTAAATCTGCTTTTTCTAATGCAGCTTGTAAGCTATCAACCTGTTCATTTGCAGCTGTTAATTCACTAAAATATTTATCAATATCTTTGGTCATTTGAGTAGCTGAAGCGGCTAAATTAATTGCCATTTTAGCCCCTGATTCGTTACCAATTTCTCCGGCAATTAGTTTAGTGGCATCTAAAATTTCACCTCCAAATAACTTTCCTTTAGGTAGTTCTGATTGACCAATTTGAATTATATTTTTTGCTTTCATTGAGCTGTGGCTGGCTTGGCGGTCAAGCAATATGCTGTTAGCTTCAATGTAGCAATATTGAGAGTGTGAGGCATGCATATCACCTGCGCAAATTATTCTGCAAGACAGTGATTTATCTTCAGGCTTTTGATGGCCAATCACCCCTTGTTTTACAAGTATATCGCCACCGGCGGTTAATTCTCCAGATTCGACTGTACCAAAAACGGTAATGTCACCTGTTGCATTTATCCTCATTCCTGGCTCTACATTTTTACTAACTATTACACTACCTTCAAAGTCGATATGGCCTGTTTTTACAGACACATCGTTAACAGTGAAAATATCGTCAACACGCATTCCGTTATTTATTTCAACAGGCACGCCAGCAATAGTTGAAAGTAATTCCATCGGGTTATTTTTTGATATTTCAGTACCCTCACCTGCAATTAGGGCATGAACTTGCCCTGGTTTGGCTGGTAAAACATCACCTATCACGGTAAACCCTTCTTGACCAGGAGTAGCAGGTTGCTGCTGGATTAGTAATTCACCCGGTTTAACACTTGCTAATTTACCAAAATCACGCATATCAACACTACCGTCTTCTTTTAATTTGGGTGCTTTAAGGCGGTCTTTTAAGGTTTTAACCATGGCTTTAAATTTACTATCTTGGCCGTCAGTAGGTAAACGTCCTTTAGCAAGTGGCCCGCTAACTACAGAGCCAGGTGGAAGCTCAAATTGCTTTTGTAAAAGCTGCTCTAAAAATGCTTGTTTATAACCTCTAGCAACATGCGCTTTCACTAATTCTTTTTTAGCTTCATCAAAACTGAGTGTTGCGCCACCTTTGGCGAGAGTGAGCGTGCCAGTGGCTAGCATTTTATCATCGCTGATTTCAACGATTAAGGTTGCATCGTGGGGTGTTGCAACGACTAAGATTCGTTCAGGTGTTTCACTGTTGAAATAGTTATTTATGGCGTCATGATCGATTTCACACTCGCTGTAAGGCGATTGTTCAATTGCTTCAATGATAAAAGCAGCACTGGTGGGTGCAGATTTACTCGTATCGAGCAATACATTGCCATTATGAGCAAGCTTAAACACAAGTTATCCTTTTCTACTACAAAAGTAAGGTTTAATAAAATAACGTGATTACAGAGTGCTAGAATTTTAGTTTTGAGTCAAGATTTCATCAAAGTGTAGCTACAGAATGGGATAAAAGCTATGAGCGGCGCTCATAGCTTATAGAGGTTAGTTTGTTGAAGGAAGTTCCATAATGCCGTCAATTTCTACTTGTACACCTTTAGGGAGTGCACGAACGCCAATAGCTGCACGCGCAGGGTAAGGCTGTTTAAAATATTGGCTCATAACTTCGTTCACAATGGCAAAGTTTGAAAGATCAGTAAGGTAAATATTAACTTTTACTAGGTCTTGAATAGAACCGCCAGCTTCCTCACAAACCGCACTGATATTTTTAAATACTTGATGTGTTTGCTCACTAAAGTCTTCAGAAATAACGTCCATTGTTTCTGGGACAAGTGGTATTTGCCCTGATAAATAAACAGCTGTACCCACTTTTACTGCTTGGCTATATGTACCAATTGCTGCAGGTGCTTTATCCGTTGATATAAATGCTTTATTCATGATGTTCCTATTTTATTTTTTACGATAGACTTTTTGTACATCGGGCATAACACGTATGCGGCGCATAATATTGGCGACATGAATACGGTTTTTAACTGTGATCCCTAAGTCTATCACGTATAAATTACTTTCTTTTTCATCGGTAGCTATTTCTACAATATTGGCCTGCGTAGTGGCGACCACATTGGTTAATTTAGCCAGCGCACCTTGGTGGTTAATGATTTCTACTCTTAAAGTCGCTATATATTCTTTTTCTGGATTATCATCCCATTTTACGACTAGGTATTTCGAACGATCATTTTCCCAACCACGAATATTTTTACACTCTTGGCGATGAACGGTTAAACCTTTACCTTGGCTAACATGGGCAGTAATAGCGTCTCCAGGTACAGGACGACAACATTTAGAATAATTAACCAACATGCCTTCGGTACCAATAATGGTTGCTTTGGCACGCTTTGCGATATCGTTTAAATCATCATTGTCGTTTTGTAATAAGCGCTTAGCAATTAACATGCTCATTAAATTACCTGAACCAATTTCTACTAATAATTCTAAAGTAGAGGAAAGCTCATGCTCTTCAAGCACTCGGGTAATATTTTCAGCTGGCAGGTTATCAAATTTGTTTTCCCCTAGCGCTGAGTCAAGTAAGCGACGACCAAGTAATAACGCTTCTTCATGCTGTTGACTTTTAAGGTAGTTGCGTACGCCCAAGCGTGCTTTGCCAGTAACAATAAAGTTAAGCCATGTTGCGTTAGGGTGAGCGCCTGAACTGGTAATAATTTCTATTGTTTGCCCTGTATCAATGGCTTTACTTAAAGGGTAAGGCTTGCGGTTCACACGTGCACCGACACAAGTATTACCTACATCAGTATGAACGGCATAAGCAAAATCAACCGCTGTTGCACCCATAGGAAGTTCAATAATCCGACCATCTGGGGTAAAGACATAAATTTCTTCTGGGAATAGCTCTGTTTTTACATTCTCTACAAATTCAAACGAGGAACCTGCGCTTTGTTGTAATTCCAATAAGCTTTGCATCCATTGGCGTGCGCGCTGTTGTGCAGTATGACCCGCATTATCACCCGACTTTTTATACATCCAGTGAGCTGCGACCCCTTTATCAGCCATGTGATCCATATCTAAAGTACGAATTTGAATTTCTACTGGAATACCATGCGGGCCAACTAAAGAAGTATGTAATGATTGGTAACCATTAGTTTTTGGTACAGCAATATAGTCTTTAAAACGGGTTTCGATTGGCTTATATAAGTTATGAGCTACACCAAGTACGCGATAACAGGTATCCATAGAGTCTACTGCAATACGAAATGCGTAAATATCCATGACTTCGTTAAACAGCAGCTCTTTGTTGAGCATTTTTTTATAAATACTGTATAGATGCTTTTCACGGCCTGATACGGTCGCTTTTATGCCAGATTCTTCAAGGCGAGCTTCAATTTCAGTTTGAATATTTGAAATAACTTCTTTGCGATTACCACGCGCTTTAGCCACTTCCGATTTAAGTGCACGATGACGCATAGGGTACAGTGCTTGAAAACCTAAATCTTCTAGCTCATTTTTTATATCATGAATACCTAAGCGATTAGCAATTGGTGCATAAATCTCAAGGGTTTCACGAGCAATACGGCGGCGTTTATCAGGACGAAGTGCGCCTAATGTGCGCATGTTGTGTGTTCTATCAGCTAGCTTGATTAAAATAACCCGAATATCTTGGGTCATTGCCATAATCATTTTTCGATAGTTTTCAGCTTGGAACTCTTTTTTATCTTTGAAGCTCAATTTATCAAGTTTGCTCACACCCTCTACGAGTTCTGCCACCGTTTCACCAAATATTTCAGCTAAATCTTGTTGGCTAAAATCGGTATCTTCAATCACATCATGCATGAGTGCTGCCATGAGCGTTTCATGGTCAAGATGCATGCTTGCTAATATTTGAGTGACTTCAACGGGGTGAGTAATGTAAGGCTCGCCACTTGAACGAGTTTGACCCTCATGAGCCTCTCGGGCTACCACGTAGGCTTTTTGAACTAGCTCAACATCGTCTGCTGGCAAGTATTTTGAGATTTTCTTTTTAAGACCTTCAAAAAGATACATTCACACTCCAATGTTCTCGTGAAGCAAATAAGTTAGGATAAGTTACGAATATACGATGAAAACAAAGGATTGCCAACGGCTATAGTTGAAAAACTATGCCGTTAGCTAAATCAGACCGGGCGGTTGATTATTGGTTGCCACCAACAATGGCAGCAACAGCAGCTAGTTCTGCCGCTTCTTGATGTTGTTGTTCTTCACGGTCAATAACATCCATTGAAGAATTATCAACTAAACCAAGTTCGATTTCACGTAAGGCAACAACTGTCGGCTTATCGTTCTCAGGATCTACTAGTGGATCTTTACCACCAACAGCAATTTGGCGGGCACGACGGGCCGCAACTAAAATTAAGTCAAAACGATTACCAATTGCATCTACTGCATCTTCAACTGTTACGCGAGCCATCTTAGCACTCCAAAATAATTTAAAAGCAAAGGCGTAGTTTACTGCACGCAGCAAGTTTCGCCAATAGCCAGTGGTTAATTTTTATCTATTTTAAGGCATGAACCGAAAATTAATCGTAATTTAGATTACTTGAGCAGCTCATTAATTAAAGTTTGATGACGTGTTGTTTGTGCTTTTAGCCTTAATCGCTGTGCAATTACTATGGTTTCTAAATCGCGTAAAGCAGTATCAAAATCATCATTCACTACAACATAGTCGTATTCGTTGTAATGAGAGGTTTCTGATTGAGCTTGCGCCATTCGACCTGCAATAATTTCAGCAGAGTCTTGGCCGCGATTATTTAAACGTTGTTCTAGCTCTTGTTTTGATGGCGGAAGAATAAAGATAGTTTTTACGTCGTCCATTATTTCTCGAACTTGGCGAGCGCCTTGCCAGTCAATATCTAAAAATACATCAATGCCTGCGGCGAGTTGCTCTTCAATCGCTTGCTTAGAAGTACCATAATAGTTATCAAATACTTGTGCCCATTCAAAAAAATCATCTTTGGCAATCAGCGCTTTAAACTCATCAACTGATACAAAGTGGTAATGTTCTGCATTATTTTCACCAGGGCGCGGTGCGCGAGTGGTGTGCGATACCGATACTTTCATATCAGCATGCTTTTTAAGTAGTGCATTTATTAAGCTAGATTTACCTGCCCCAGAAGGTGCCGATAAAATGAATAAGTTTCCGCGAGAGTGTGCCATGATTTTTTACCTAAAATGAACAAGCACAGCCATTAAAAAGGCCAGCCTTAATTCCTCTATTGTACTTTATTTAATGAAGCTTACTCAACTGCTGCATGTTTAAAGCAAATAGCCAGTGTCTACGAGCACAGGTACAGAAAGCTGGTGAAGATACTTTTGGCTCTCGCATAATGCAAATACATGTGTTGCAACTTGCATATCTAAGTGATGTAATTTTTTATTATTATTTAAATTCAATAGGTTAAAGTTTGGAATAAAGTCTGCATTAGTTCAACTATGTAACTATAGAGGGCTTACGTATGAAATTAACCCATCTCGGAAAAGTTTGCTGTGTATTGTGGCCTTGCACCGTTCTTAGTCAGCCATTTGAGAATTGTCCAAGCCAGGCTTTTTTAATGCAAGATGCTAAAGCACAGTTATACGGTATAGATTTAGTATCGGCTAAGCCTACGGTGTTAGCCGCGACTTTAACGTTTGCTACTGAGGCAAACAATGAAAGCGTAAATGCCATTGGCTTTAATTATAAAGATCAGTATTTGTATGGCTTTAGTCGCCAAGCACCAAAAAGTGTGGTGCAAATAGACAGTAACTACCAAATGGCTCGCTTAAATATCACAGGGCTGCCAGATACTAATTTTTATGTAGGTGACATTCAGGTAACAGGCGATGCAGCAAATCAGCGCGCTTCATATTATGTTTATACTCCTCGGTATGGGCTTTACGAAATTGATTTAAACTTAGATTTAACCGCTGAGATTACTGCGCAGCTTTTACCTAATAGTGCTAACTGGAATTTAGGGATTTATGATTTTGCCTTTCATCCACAAAGTAATTTACTTTATGCAGTTGAATCAAATGGTGATTTGCATGAAATTAACGTTGCTAATAATACTTCTAAATTTATAACTCAGCTCGATATTGGTGATGATACGGGCGCATTTGGTGCCGCTTACTTTGACATTGACGGTCAGTTTTACTTTAGTAATAACAAAAGCGGAAAAATACATAAAGTTGATTTAAGTATTAGCCCCGTAGTTGACTACACACCAACAGCAAACGTATTTACCTCAGGACCTAAATCTAGTCAAAATGATGGTGCGCGATGCGCTATTGCAGAAGTTGCAGTTACCGATAGTTCTATCGATTTTGGTGATGCTCCTCGTCCATATAACACGAGTCTTGAGCAAAGTGGTGCTCGACACTTATTTGATCCTAATAGTACTGGTAGTAATCTTATTTACTTGGGTGAAACGGTCGATGGTGAAAACATCAATACGAATGATGATTTAATCAAGAATCCCATTGATGACTCCGATGACGGGGTTAGTTTTGTAACCGCGATTGCTGCAGGGCAAGATAGCCAAATTATTGTTAACGCGTCAGCTGATAGCTTTTTATATGCTTGGTTTGACTGGGATCAAAATGGTGGCTTTAGTGAATCTGAGCGCATGGTAACTAAGTATCCGCTTAACAAAGGTGATAATAGTATTTTAGTTAGCGTACCGAGCAATGTTAAAGCAGGGCAAACATGGGCTCGCTTTCGAGTTACTGATGGCTCCGAGGCATCATTAATTACTGCCACGGGTGGGGTGCTAGGTGGCGAAGTGGAAGATTATCCAATAACCACATTTGCTAGCGCTGTTTATCCTGGTGAAAACGATTGGGTTACGCTTGCCTATGAAGATAAATGGCCGTTCTCAGGCGATTACGACTTTAATGATGTCGTTGTAAATTATCGTACTACGCAGCTGATTGAAGGAAGCAATGTGGTTGGCTATAAAATTGATGGTCAACTTGTTGGAGTGGGCGCAACTTATCACAATGGTTTTGCTGTAAGGCTTACAGAAACTACTAATAGCACAACCAATGCTATTTTAAGCAGTGAAATTGATGAGCAAAATATCATTTACACTATCAATGGAGAGCCGCAACTAGACTCGCCATTAGAAGCAAACCGTGAGCAGGCAATTTTGATTTTCATGCAGGACACTTGGCAACATATTACGAAGCAAGCCGGCTGTGATTACTTTAGAACCGAAAGCAATTGTGACGTAAACAGTAAAGTAACGTTTAGTATGACTATTCCATTAAAAGCAGCTAAAGCGCTAGCGAATGCACCTGGTACACTTCTCGATCCGTTCATTTTTGGTAGCGAAGGATTTTATCATGGTGACTTTTTAGTTGGTAAAAATGCAAGAAGCTGGGAGGTTCATCTAAAAAACCAAGCGCCAACAGAGGCTTTCGATAGTAGTTTATTCGCTGTTAATGGTGCAGATGATGCCACTCAGCAAGCCTCTGAGTTATTTTTTCAAACTGAAAATGGCCTTCCCTGGGCGATTGAAGTCGGTATGCAGTGGCTACATCCACTTGAAGGGGTAGACATCACCAACGCTTATGATCGTTTTGCTAATTTTGCACAGTCGTCAGGTCAGCAAGCGCCGCAGTGGTTTAACAGTTACAACGCACCGAGTGTGGTTGTTAAAGGAGAACAGTAATGAATAAATTAACCGTTATCTTATGCTCATTATCACTGTTAACAGCCTGCGGGGGCGGAGGCGATGAAAGTGCAGCACCTGCCCCGACTAATGTAGCTCCACCAGTTGCTGATCCAGTAACAGCTGAGCCCCAAGGAATGGCAAACTTAGTTATCAATAATGACTTTAACTTATCAACAAAATTTAATTTAGCTATTGATGTAGCGCTTTCTAGAGGTGATGAAAGAGCGTATCTGAATATTTGTCAGAAAAAATCGAATGCAGAGCGAGCAGATTACAATAATTGCTTATTTAGAGCCCCTTTAACGCAAGGTGCACTCACAACTACCCTTGCGATGAGCAGACAAGATATTGAGCTAGTAGCGGAAATTTGGTTTTACGATACCAGCACCCAACCACTTGCTTTTACTTGGCAGTTTGATGCTCAAACACAAAACCAAATGTTTGAGATTAGATAACATCAGGTTATGTCGAGTTCTGGTTAAGTTTTATCGGCTTAATTGATAAAACTCAAAGTTAAGATAAAGAATATACTCAGGTATATTCTTTTTTTATTGTTAAAAGGGGCGTTCATGTTCAAGGTTATTTCGAGTAGGCGGTGTAATTCAAAAAGAGGTTATAGCATTGCTGTTATCGCAGTAATTGCCTTGATGCTAATTGTTGCCGCATTTAATCCGTGGCAATTTTATTACGCTGATTTATTAATATCCTTTCGGTTTCCTTTGTTAGCTGCTGCGTTGTTTTTTGCACTGTTACTGCTTGCGCTAAAAAAACTATGGCTAGGGGGAGTGATTGCGATTATTTGTATTATCAATTTAAGTTCACTTTTACCGCTGCATTCATTAGAAGTCATTCCCTCGAAGGCTGCGATAACAGTTAAGCAAATTAATCTAAATTACAATAATCCCTATGTAGACATGCATCTAAAGAACTTACAAAACCAGCAATGGGATGTGCTTGTTTTTCAGGAGTTTAGCGATTTAAACCGGCATTTGCTCAAACCGTTTTTAAATAAAGCTAGTTTGTTTGGTTATCGCGAAGTCGAAGGGATCCCCTACGGCATTGTGGTTATTTCGCGTTTACCGATTATACACAGACAGCAAGTTAAATTAGATGGCGACCGATTAGGTTATATTAAGCTTAAGCTGTTATTAGATAAACATCCTATTACCGCTTTTATTGCCCATCCACCTTCACCAAGAACTGCTACTCATTGGCATAATCGTAATCGGTTATTATCAGCAATGAACGAGGCGAGTGCAAAAGAGATAGATCCTTGGTTTATTGCGGGAGATTTAAATATTGTTCCCTGGTCGAGCTATTTTAATTGGTTTAATGCGCAAAGTTGTTATGCAGCTGCAAATGCATATACCAGCTTTGCACCTACTGCAATAAAACACACTTTAATGACAGGCTTGCCAATTGACCATTGTATTTTCAATCAAGAGTTTAATTTATCTTCTCTGGAAGTGAGTGAGTTTAAAGGCAGCGATCATAAAATATTAAGTTATACATTAAATTTAAAAAGTTAGGTGAAGTATTTACTTTAGGCCAATACAAAACAAATAGCTTAAACGCTATTTGCTGTGTATTGGCGAAGTATTTATGATGCAGTAGTAAATGTGTTTTTTAAATCATGTAATAAATGGCGTAAATTACGTTTATGCGGGAATAACGTAAACGCGGCAGTTGTAGTCGATAACGCTTTAAATTTTGCGCCTATTTCTCGATAATACTCACCGTAGCATTCTAATATACGTGCCTGTGCTTTTATTTGTGCAATCATTCCAGCATCTCTTTTGCAACGTGAAACAATTTCTTTCATCGCGTTGAGCCTATTTTTACGATTCGCAGTAATAGAGCCCGCTCTCATTAAGTAATCCATGGCTATGCGCGGTGAAAAAGCTACATCACCAATTCTTGCAAGTTTTAACCAGCAATCCCAATCACTTGCGCTGTTTAATACGTTATCAAATCGGCCGATATAATTAATGGCTGAGCGTTTAACCATAACTGAAGAGGTTCCTATTACATTAGCAAAAATAAGCAAGTCCATTGGCGACTTTAAATTTTGGTAGCCCATATTTTTCTTATCAACAAATTTTGAAAATTCAGGCCAAAAAGAAAAGCAATCCACAATAGGCTCATAGTCTTCATTTACATGCATATAGTTAGTAAAGCTTAAAACACATTCGGAGTTTTCTTTCATATAACCTAATTGCTCATACAGTTTATCATCACTCCAATAGTCGTCGGCATCTAAGAATGCAATGTAGTCCCCTTTAGAAGCTGCAATAGCGCGGTTGCGTACATTAACTACACCGGTATTTTCTTGTTCTAAAATAACCAGCTGTGGAAATGTGTTCTGCGCTTTTCTCAACCATTCAACACTGCCATCGGTTGAGCCATCGTCTACAACGATAATTTCTAGATTGACATTTTTTTGAGCAATAACACTACTCAGTGCCTTTGCTAAATACTGTTTGCAATTGTAGTTTGGGATAATAACGCTTATTTCTATATTCATGAGCTGCACCCTGGCTTCTATTAATTAACTAGATAAGTGCTACGCAAGTTAAGCGCCAAGTATTTTTATAGCTTTGTGGAGTGTTTTTTGTCTAATGCTTTGCATTTTGCAATATATGTTCGCAAATTGACTTTAATCTAACCATTTTTAGTGCTTTTTAACTGGGCATGGTTCTTGCGAAATAACCATTAGAATCTTTTGGAGTATTTAGCATGAAACATATAGGCATTGTTGTACCAAGCTTCCATATCCCGTCAGAAACCTTTGTGGTGACAGAAATAAATGCACTTGTTAAAGCAGGTCATAAAGTAAGTGTTATTACCTTTGAGAATTTAAATACCAGTGCAAATCTCGATAGCAGTGTAAATGTAATTATCATTAAAAAGTCTTTTAGTGCTGCTGCTAAATTTGCAATGTCTAAGCCGCTAGTAGCTCTTAACGCTGCTAAAATTGCTTTTCGCTTTACCTCAATCTCAGCCATGTCGCTTCTAGGGTATGGGTTAAACATTGCAGAAATAATTAAGCGGCACGGTATCTCTCATATACATTGTCACTTTATGCATGCACCGTTGGCATACTCGATTGTTGCTAGCAAAATTGCGGGTATTAGTGTCTCTTCAATCGGTCATGGTCATGATGTATATGTAAACGATACCGATCTCAAACTCAAGCTTTCGTTATGTGATTTCTCGGTTGCTGTGTGTAAAGACATGGCTCAAAAACTAAGTAATTACAAAGTTGGAAAAGTTGAGCTATTGCATTGTGGTGTTGATTTAAGTTTATTTAGCAGCACTCCAAATCGACTTCATGAGTCTGTTAAATTGTTATTCATTGGGCGCTTAGTTGAAAAGAAAGGACTGCAATTTCTATTACCCGCTATAAAAAAATTAAGTAAAAAATACGCCATATGTCTAGACATCGTGGGCGAAGGCCCATTAATGAATGATTTAAAGTTTTTGTGTGAAGAGCTTGGGCTTGATAAAGATGTTCGATTTTTAGGGCGTCGTACGCCTCTTTGGTTATCAAAAAATACCAGTAACTACTCAGCACTGGTTGCGCCATTTTGTGTATCTAGTAATGGTGACAGAGACACTGGGCCAGTAGTTCTTAAAGAAGCTATGGCCAGTGGTATTCCTGTGCTAACGACCAAGCTTATGGGGGCAAAAGAAATTGTAAATGATTCTGTTGGTTTTAAATGTGAGCCTTCAAGCATTATTGGTTTAGAGACTATCTTAACTCAATTCTGTGAGCTTAATCCCTATGAAAGATATGCCAAAGGTATCAATGCTAAACGATTGGTAGCAAATAAATTTAATGCCAGCTCACAAGCTAAAAAGTTGTCATCTTGGGTGCAAAACTCATAAGGAATGAAGATGAACGGACTTAAGCAAATAGCCTATTTTGGACTATCAACATTATTGCTCAAAGGGCTTGGCTTTGCTTTACTCCCTATATCGACTCGTCTTTTAAGCCCTGCACAGTTTGGTGAACTTAATTTTTTAGTCTCTATTTCAGCCGTAATGTCTTTGTTGTTGTGCCTAGGCTTACCTGAGCTCCTTTTTAAACAGCAAATGAAAAGCGTTGTTTGTAAGCAGGCTTTATTTAGGGATGCGTTGATTTTATGTAGTATGTTAAGCACTGCATTTGTAATTGCTGTTGTATTGTTTGCTGACCTATTGCTGAATTTATTACCTATCTCTGTTAACCAGATAGATCTGCAACTATTAGCCGTTAACTTGGCATTTTCGTCGGTATTGTCGATTGTATTTTGCTTTTTTAGATATTACGAAATGGCTAAGCAGTTTTGCTATTTAGCTGTTTTACAAGGGGTAGGGCAAACTCTACTCACCATCGTCTTGCTATATCTAGGCTTTGGTGTAACCGGCGTTATGCTTTCTGGTGTGGTAGCGAGTTTTATTGTACTGATATTGTCACTGTGGCAAATAGCACGCACGATTAATATTAGTTTTAAATGTATCGCATGGAATATTACGACTAAGAATACGCTATTTTTGTTAAGCATTATTATCTCTTCGCTCTTTGTGTACGCTAATAATGGCGCAGAAAACTGGTATATTGCAGCCAGTGTGGGCAAAGAAAAGCTCGCTCAATATTATGTCGCTCTGCAATTTGCAGTCATGACCTCGTTCACATTTGAGCCAATCAGAATGTGGTGGTTTTCACGCCGTTTTGACGAGTTAACCTCAAGCCGCAACCACTATGTGTTTTTATGTGAATTAAGCCTTGAGATTGCGATTACCCTTTGCTGCATAATGCTACTTTTAGCGCCGCACTTATTCACCCTCGTTTTACCACAAAATTATTTACTTAATGCCTGGTTATTACCCAGTTTAATACTCATTGTTGTGCTGAGACACCATAGCGATTTACTTAATATTGGTTGTTATGTTCACTATAACGGCTTGTTTGTGACTATTATTAATGCAGTGAGTGCTACGAGCGTATTAATTGCATTAAGTTTTTTAGTGCCAAAATGGGGAATATTAGGTGCTGTTGTATCGTTAGCATTGGCGCAAACTTTAAAAACGCTACTGTTTGTAGTTATTAGTCAAAAGCTAGAGCATTTAGCATTTAAAGTACACAGTCTGCTCCCTAGCTGGCTGTGCTTTATTCTTGTGTTTTCGTTAAGTGTGACTCAAGTGTCTTACTACATTGTAGGACAGGTTGCTGTGTTGATATGTTTGTTTGCGGTGTTATTTAAAAAGTATAAACACCACATCACGGGAATATTGCAACGGCTTTTAGCAAGGAAGGCGCATGGTTAACTGGTATAAAGAGCATTACTTATTAATAAATGGCTTAGTGATAACGGCGCTTATTTTAAGCTTATATTCGTTATTTGGGCCCATAGCTGCTTTTGCTTTATTGTTACTGCCATTTGCTGGCGTATTAGCCGTGCGTATTAGTACTGTGTTTATTATCTTATTTATTTTATTTAGTTATTTTAGGATCCATGAGGCATTTGTATTTTTAATGCCGCTTAAAATCCCTAAACTCTTAGCGCTAGCCTCTTTACTGGCCATTTTCTGGCATTTATTTATTTCCAAAACATTAAAACCGCATTGGAGCTCAGCTCATCTTATTTTTGTCATTTGGTTTGTGTGGCTTACCGTGTGTGTGTTTTCGGCTTCAAACCGTGGCGTTGCTATTGAGTATTGGTCTGGAGTGTTGGTTAAAGTTTTTATTATGGTGTTTGTGATCAGCTGGTGGTTAACGCGATTTTCTCACTTTAGTTACGTAAGACTAGGAATTATGATTTCTGGTGTGGCCATTGCGCTGGTGGCACTGAATAACAAAATTAATGGTGTGGGGCTAGTTGAGGGCACCCGAGTCACTATTTCTCGAGAGTATCGTTCACAACTGGGCGATCCTAATGATTTATCTTTAGTGCTGATGTTTCCTGTGTCTTTTTTAGCTGCTGAATTATTTAATACATACAACAATCCATATCGACGATTATTTGCAGGCGTTGGTTTAATTTTGGCTATTTCAGGAGTAATAGCTACGCAAAGCCGAGGCGGCCTATTAGGTATTGCTGCTATTTTAAGTTTCTTTTTATATCAAAAGGTAAAAAATCCAGTGGTTGTGGCTGCATGTGGGGCAGTTGCCATGCTTGCCATGATGGTCTTTGCGGGGATTTCAGATAGGCAAAGTGGTGGTGCTGCAGAAAGTGGAGTTGATGAGTCTGCTATGGGTCGAATATATGCTTGGCAAGCTGCAATAAACATGGCGCTTGCTAACCCGCTAACAGGAGTTGGGGTAAATAACTTCTTCGTAAACTATTACTTTTATAGCCCGCACTGGGATGGCAAGAATCATGCAGTGCATAGTACGTGGTTTCAGGTGCTTGGTGAAACAGGCTTTGTTGGTATATGTATTTTTTTACTGGTTATCGCCAGTATTTATCGCAGCTTGTCTCGAGTATTTTGCATTAATAAGCTTAACTTTAATTCTGAAGTGACAGTGAATGCTAATGCGCTAAAAGCCGGTTTAATTGGTTTTATGGTTGCAGGTACGTTTTTAACTCAAGCTTTTACGTGGCCTTTGTACATCATTTTGTCGCTGACCATTGCCCTAGAAAAGCTGACTATCGATAGTAATAAGGATTCGTCTTATGGTGACCCAACTAAAGTATTGGCTAAAAAATAGTAACAGTCCCTCGGCAAAACGTTTGTTTAAATTTGCAAAGTCGCTGCGTAATCCACAGCTACCCGTTATTCCTCTACTACATAGTGGGCTTTATCATCTGCACCATTTTATAAAGCAGTTTGTTCATGAACTGCTGAGAATATTTTATTACACCCCATTATTTAAAAGCCAAATTCAAGGCAGTAAAAAACGTTTATATTTATATTCGGGTATGCCTCAGGTAATTGGTAAATTAAGGGTTGAATGTAAAAACGATGTCAGGATCTCGGGGATCAGCACTTTGTGTGGCCGTGTAAGTAATGAGCGTGAGCCTCTACTAAGTATTGGTAATAATGTTGATATTGGCTGGCAAAATGCGTTTTCGGTAGGACGAAAAATTGTACTTGAAGATGATGTAAGACTTGCGGGACGTGTTTTTTTAGCAGGCTTTCCTGGTCACCCAATTGATTGTGAACGTCGTGCGAACGGCCAAAGTGATGACGAGAGTCAAATTGGCGATATTATTATTAAGCGTGGAGCATGGATTGGGACCGGTGTTACGGTACTTGCTGGAGTAACCATAGGTAAAGGAGCCATTATAGGGGCGGGCAGTGTGGTAACCAAAGATATTCCCGATTTTACTATTGTCGCAGGTAATCCGGCTAAAGTAGTCAAAAACATAGTGGAGTGAGCGAATGAAATTTATTGTTTTTGCAGAAGATTGGGGGAGCCACCCTAGTAGTACTCAGCATTTATTTTCAGAGCTTGCAAAAAGACAGCAAGTGAATTGGGTTAATTCTGTGGGAATGCGTAAACCTAGCGTAAAGCTGCACGACATAAAACGTATTTTTAATAAATTTAAGCAGCTATTTCAACCCTCTAATAATAGTAAAATAGCCACGCCTAAAAATATGACGGTATATAAACTGCCTATTTTACCATGGCATGATAATGGCTTAGTGCGCTGTTATAACCGTTGGGTTTTCTCTCGTCATATTGGTGCTCATAAAACCAGTGAACCTATTGTATATTGGTTAAGTGTGCCAACGGCATGCTATCTGTTTGATAAAAGAGCCACCGACTCGCTAATTTATTATTGTGGTGACGATTTTAGTGCGCTGGCTGGGGTTGATCCTATGCTGATTGCGCCTTTTGAGCAGCAGCTGATTAAAAACGCAGATCTTATTTATGTGATCAGCGAGTTATTAAAAACTAAAATGCCTGCTGAAAAAACTAAGTTACTAACACATGGCGTGAGCTTTGATTTATTTACGAGTAATGTCGACAAAGCCGCAGAAATCAGCGCTATTAAAGCCCCCATTATTGGCTTTTATGGCAGTATCAATGCCTGGCTAGATATCCCTTTATTAATGGCGTTGGCCACTGCTAGGCCGCAATATCAATTGGTATTAGTTGGCGATATTACCACTCCCATTTCAGGGTTGTTGCAGTTTAAAAATGTAACGCATATTAGTGCGGTTGAGCATAAACGGTTGGTATCTTTCTCGGCTCATTGGGATGTATCTATTTTACCATTTGTCGATAATGAGCAAATTAGGGCTTGCGACCCGCTTAAATTAAAAGAATATTTAGCGGTAGGCAAACCGATAGTCGCAACCGATTTCGCGGCAGTGAATCATTATCACTCGCAAATTTTTATCGCTCAGTCACAGAATAACTTTATTGAAAAAATTGATCAGGCGTTGTCACTCAGTCAAGCAAAATTAAGTTTATTGCATGCAGTCCAAAAAAACATAGCGAAAGAGCATAGCTGGCCGGTAAAAGCTCTCACTGTGATCAACGATCTACAAATATTAAATCCCTCCGATTAAACCATAACTATAATATTGGCGCGCCCTGTGCAACTACTCCATTAAAGAAGGCTATTTACGCTGTAAATTTTTATTTTGCAAATAGCCGCAAAGTTTCGCATAGCAATATGCAAATCAATGGGTAGCGAATATGTTAGTTAGAGAGCAAATAAAAAGATTACTTTATTTAGCTTTGTACGCTGTTTACACCAGGGCAAAGTTATTTGTTTTGCCGTTGCTGATTGTACCCGTAGTAGTGATTGTACTCGCGGCAACGTCACAAAAACAATATACAAACCACGCCACTATTCTTATAGAAGAATCGGCGCTGCTTAATCCCTATTTAGATGATTTGTCGTTCTCGTTTGATTTATCAAATAGGATGGCAGCTTTGCGTACCTTAGTGATTAGCCGCAAAGTTCTGATTGCCGTGGCAAAAGAAACCAATTTAGTACCAAAGGATGCATCCCCCGCCAAAATAGAAAAAATACATCAAGAGCTTTCACAGGCGCTTTCCTTATCATTGGTGGGAGACGAGCTAGTTCGGGTTAACTTTATTTGGCATGACCAAACCCAAATGAAGGCGGTGCTTGAAAAAGTGGTAGAGAAATTTATAGAAAGTTTATTAGCCCCAACGAAAGCATCACTGGATACCTCTGAGCAATTTTTTTATCAGCAACTGGTAAGTTTAAGAGAAGAGTTGGAGATTTCTGAGGCTTCATTGGCAAGCTTTAAAGCAAAAAACAGTAATACCTTACCCGCTGTTTTACACAGTAATAGGCAAACTTTCGATAAGTTATTAAGTGATCAACAACAAAAGTCCATTGTGCTCTCAGGCGCTAATGCCAAGCTTGAGGCACTTACTACAAAAATGGGTCAAGCAAACCCGATTCTCGGTCGTATAGAAGAGAAAATAATTACTGCAGAATCAGAGCTCAGTTTTTTAAAAACCCGCTATACCGATAAACACAGCAAAGTGGTTTCAAAAAAGCGCGAACTACTCAGCATTAGAGCACGGCAACAAGCGTTAATTGAAAGTGGTAAAGGCCTTGATGCCACTAATATTGATCAGCTTTGGCAAATGGCTAATACCTTACCCAGTGGAAATGACAATGAAAGTAATGTGTTGGTGTCACAAATACTCGCTCTAGAAGAAGCTAAAAATAATGTTCTGCAGCATCAGCAAGAATACGACATGTTAGAAAAACAAGTCAATGCAGTGAGCGAGCGCTTACTAGTAACCAGTGATATAGAAAAACAACTTAGAAAGCTCGAGCGTGACTACGATGTTAAACAGTCATTATATAAAGACATGTTAGGGCGTTACGAAATGGCAAAAGTGACAGGCAAGCTGGTTAAGTATGAAGGCCCTGACAAAGTTAAAACCATTGAGCGAGCTTATAGTCCTACTCAACCAATTAATACTTCACTCGTGATGGCAATTATTATGGGTATTGTTTTAGGCATATTTACCAGTGTCACCTGTGTGTTTGTTGCTACCTTATTCGACAGTCATTTAAAAGATATTCAAACCATTGAAAAACTATCGTCACTAGACGTGGTTACCATTTTACCCATTGTTGGTCACAGCACTTTACATGCTGGGGTTAGTCCATCGATGCACTTCCTTAAAGAGGGAAATTAACATGAACGTTTTACATTTAGTTCAACACTTTAAAATAGGTGGGCTGGAAAAAATGGCCGTGACTTTGATGCAAAAAAGTCGATTTGCAAACACCAGTATTCTTGTTTCTTTGGAAGGAACTGAAAGGGATGCAATAAATGAATGGCCGGCACTGTCAGCCTTTGAGCAAAAACTTATAAGCTTAAACAAAGCCCCTAAATTTGAACTAAGTGTAATTAAAAAGCTTAGTGAAATAATTAAAAAACATAATATTACAGTGATTCATAGCCATCACATTGGCCCAATGCTTTACGCTAGCCTCACCTGTTTAGTTAATCCAAGTATTAAACACGTATCGACAATTCATGATGCGTGGTATTTAAAAAACTTTAAACAGCGAGTGATCACAAAAGTATTGAATAAGCTGACTAAAATTCATTGGGTGGCCGATGCAAATGTGGTCGCTAATGAGTTTTTCAACGAAACCGCTATTAAAGCTGATAGTACTATTCTTAACGGCATTGATTTTCAACAGTTTATAGATACAGATGACGCTACTGCACGGATTAAGCTTAACTTGCCCCATGACAAAAAGCTCATTGGATGCTCTGCTCGTTTAGAGCCAGGTAAGGGGCATTTAGATTTAATTAAATTACTGCCCGCGCTACCCAAAGAGATTGAACTCGTATTTGCTGGTAATGGCAGTTTACGTTTTTCATTAATGAGTGCTGCAGTGTCACTAGGGGTGGTAGAGCGAGTACATTTCTTAGGAAATGTGCAGCATATGGAATTATTTTATTCTGCCATTAATGTGATGTGCTTGTACTCGCAACGAGAGGGCTTACCTCTGTCTATTTTAGAGTCGATGGCATGTGGCAAAGTAATAGTGGCAACTGATGTCGGTGGCATTAGTGAAGTTGTCAGTGATAAGCAGGGTATTTTAGTAAAACCTAATGATTCTTTTGGCTTAAAACTTGCCCTATTAAAAGCATTGGAAATGAAGCACGGGCAATGCATTCGAGAGTATATTCTCTCAATTGCGGATGCAAACAAAATGAGCGAAGCCTATGACCATTTTTATAATGGTTTAGCTTCATAAGGGGATTACAATGACTTTTTTACTGATTACATTGGCGATTTTGATTGTGTTGGTGTTGTACCATCATGTTGGTTACTTATTGCTATTAAAGCTTTTTAGTAACGATGAAGTGAACATCGAATTAAACGCTACCCCGGCAACCACGCGCTTTGGTATTTTAATGTGCGCCTACAACGAGCAAGAACATATTCGTGAAAAGCTCTATAACCTTGGCTCTATGTTATACAGCACAGAGCAGTATGCCATTCATGTTTATCTTGATGGCTGTACAGACAAAACCTATGACGAGGCGATGATTGCTCAATCGCATCTTGCAAAGCAAAATGTAGTGTGTCATTTGCATTTTAATAAGGTCAATAAAGGCAAGTCGTTTGGTGTTAATGAGTTAATAAAACTAACCAGGCCAAATTACGATGTATTGCTGTTTACCGATGTCAGCGCATTACTCAGCGTTGATGTACTAAATAAAATCGATGCTGATTTTAAAGACCCTCAGGTCAATGTGATCACGGGGGTGTACATATTAGATGACTTAGCCACCAAAGAGCAGCAACAGTATTGGCAGTATCAAAATAAAGTAAAAAGTATGGAGTCATCATTAGGCGCTGTTATTGGCGTACCGGGTGCCATGTTTGCTATACGCGCTGAATATGTTCAGTTATTAGATGCGAGCACTATAAACGATGATTTTATTTTGTCGATGAAAGCACTTAATAAAGGTGGCAAGGCGCTAGTAAATAACGAGATCAACATTGTTGAACGTGAATGCGATGAACAAAGCCATGATTACGCAAGAAGGGTAAGGTTAGGCGCTGGCAATTGGCAACAAGTTAAAATGCTGTCTGAGCTATTTAATCCAAAACTAGGCTGGGTAAGCTTTAATTATATTTCGCACAAGGTATTACGTGGCATTATGCCCATTATACTGGTACTGATTTATGGATTACTAATTTCTCTGGCGGTTTTCTCTAACGTGTTTTTAGCCAAAGTAGCCTGTATTACATTAGCCGCTGTACATGGGCTGGGTGTATTAAAACAGCTTTTGAGCATAAAAGTTAAATGGCCGGTGATCGACAGTATTAACTATTTGGTTGCGGCATACTTGTGTGCTTTTTGGGGGATTATTAAATTTGAACGCGGTGATTATAGTAAGCATTGGCAGCGCGTTCACCAAACTAAGCAGTCTAATAATTTAATAATCAGAGCAGTAAAACGCAGTATTGATATTTTAGGCTCTGCTACTGGCTTAATTGTTCTGTTTCCTGTAATGCTCATGGTTGCATTGGTGATTAAGTTCAGCTCTAAAGGACCAGTGTTGTTTAAACAGTTAAGAGTAGGGCAAAGTGATGATGACTTTGTGGCACTTTTTAACGTATTAAAATTCCGTTCTATGGTGGTTGATGCTGAGGTTAAAAGTGGAGCCGTATGGGCAAGTAAAGATGATCCGCGTATTACCCCAGTAGGGCGCTTTATTCGTAAGACACGGTTAGATGAATTACCTCAGCTTTGGAACGTACTCATAGGTGATATGTCGTTGATAGGCCCTCGCCCTGAACGACCTGTTTTTTATTCAAAACTTGAAAAAGATATTCCCTATTTTTGTCAGCGTACTTATGGCATAAAGCCAGGTATATCTGGGTTAGCGCAAGTAATGAATGGCTATGATGAAACTATTGACGATGCACGTAATAAAATTGGTTGGGATTACGCCTATATGTTGAGCACTTCATCAGCTCGTAGCTGGTGTTATATGGAATTGACTATTTTCTTTAAAACATTGGTTGTTATTTTTACTGGTAAGGGCCAATAACCCGCTTCGCATAATGCAATTGTACACCCAAAAAGCAATTGCATTATGCACTTCTATTTCAAAAATTAATTAGTAAGCCATTAAAGTTTTTATATTTCAATGTCTTAAGTTTGGCATTCTTCTTGTAACTGTCTATTTGAGTTCATACTTTTAATAGGTGATTAAAATGAAAAATGTAGCCAACAAAACTGATCCAACCGTTATTACCATTCCTAATGACTTTTCAGGCTTTGCTGTCGATGAGCTAAAAGATCAGTTTGAGCTGCTCGTTGAGCAAGACTCTAATTTTGTTGTTTTAGACTTCTCTAAAACCGAATTTATCGACTCTTCGGGAATAGGTGCTATTGTTTTTCTATATAAAAGAATTGAAAAACAAAGTAATAAGCTATCTTTACTTAATGTCACCGGGCAGCCGTTTAAGTTAATGAACTTATTAAGAGTGGATAAAACCATTCCATTTATTGACGCTGTGTAGAGGTTATCAGGGAGAGTTTTATGAAGGCGAGCATAGCAATTTTCATTTTCATGTTTTTAGGCGGATGCGCTACTTGGCCAGATGAAGGGCAGGGAGGCTTGGCCGAAAAATACCAAAACTATCCATTAGATGATCAGCAGCTAGATGAAACATTTAATCAACCTGAGAGTATTGTAAGGAGCGAGTTTGAGCACTTAGAACTTAAGCTTGAATTATTAAAGTCGCAGGATATTAATGCCTGTATGCCGGCACAGTTATTAAAAGCCCAAATTTATGAGAATCGTATTCGTCGTTTAATCGCAGCTCAAATGTGGGAAGACGCGGAACATGACTTATTAATTCATTATCATGGCCTTAATCAATTAGCTAACCATTTTGATACTGTTAGAAAGTTGACTAATTGCGCTGCATCGATTGATGAACAACCCGCATTAGTTAATGTAAAAAAGCAAATAGCGGAGTTATTAAATAGCGATAACCAATTTGCATTTAATGCCTTTGAAATAACCCCTAAATATGCCGTACGAGTTGCTCAAGCAGCCGATTTAATCAAACAACTAGAAAGTATTAGTATTTTACTTATCGGGCATACTGACTCTGTAGGCAGTAAAAATAGTAATTACGAGCTGGCTTTAAAACGCGCAGATACTGTTAAGCATTGGTTGAGTGTTTATGGTGTGCCTACCTATAACATTACCACTTTAACCCAAGGCAGTTTAAAACCATTTAGTGAGTCGGAACAAAGTGAGCAAAAACGTCATTCAGATCGCCGAGTTGAGGCTATTATTTTAGATGCTAACGTGCAAAGTGAAGATAGCAAACAAGTAAAGTCACTAATGAATTGGACTAAAATTATTGAAAAGAGAAAGGAGTAATGTATGAGATTTATTTTTGCTGTCTTCGTTTTTTTCTTTTTAGTATCAAGCTCTGCGTTTGCTGAAAAAGCCGATGAGCCTATAGTGCAAGCAGGTAACAAGCTGTTTTTATATGTCCCAGGGGAAGTTGAATTTGAAACAACTTTTGAGGTCGATAAAAAAGGTCAAATTAACATACCTGAGGTGGGGCAATTTCAGGTCGGTAATAAAACGGTTACGCAAATAGAGGCAGAACTTAAACCTATTCTTGCAGAGTTGTTTGTTGCTATAAATGACTTTTATGTAGAGCTTAGAAGCAGAGACATATTTATTAATGTTTTAGGGTATGTGATCACGCCCTCACAGGTGAGTATTCCTGATGATGGCAATATTCAGATGGTGATAGCTAAGGCTAATGGTTTAAGACCTGGCGCACAGCTCGATCGTTTACAAATAAGACGCAAAGATGAAGTAATTGAATTTAATTACAAAGCATATTTAGACTCAGGCGACATAAATTTATTACCAAAGCTTAAAAGTGAAGATACTGTGTTTGTGCCTGTTTCTCCGCTCCTTGGTAACGTGCAAATTGATTTTGATGCACAAACACTTAGTGCGACAGGGGATGCAAGCGACAACAGTGCCATTACTATGCTTGGCGAAGTGCATAACCCTGGTAGTTTTTCGTTTAAAGAAAATATGACTCTTCTAGATGCGCTGATGCGTGCGGAAGGGGTTACTCGCTATGCGGATGTAACTAAAATTAGAGTGATCGTTGATAAAGCTCCTGTTATTTTTGATTTAAAAGCATATTTAGATAAACCTACCGATAGCAACATGCCGCTACTAAAAGCAGGGTCAACCATATATGTGCCGATTATGGTGGATGATGTAAATACTACATCACGCACGGTTTATATTATGGGTGAGGTACAAAAGCCGGGGGCCTATGAGGCTGCTGACAGTACTAACTTTTTAGATATTTTAGCAAATGCAGGGGGCCCAACTCGCTTTGCAGAAACACGCCAAATAAAAATATTAACCCCTGCGGGAGAGAGCATACTTTTTGATTTACAGGGTTATAGTGAGGGATTAACCACCGCTAAAGTGCCCGATTTAAACCCCGGTGATGTAATATTTGTTCCTGAAAAAACAGATGTTAATGAAAAAAGTTGGTTAAAAATTCCGACAAAACGAGCGATTAAGATTATAGGTGCTATTCAATCTCCTGGTCGTTATGAGTGGAGTGACGAAATGGACTTTACTGATCTGTTAGCGCATGCTGGTGGCCCTACTAAAGGGGCTAACGTGAACGATATTAAAATTTTGCGAAATGGCGATGTCACCCAACGATTTGATCTAGAAAAATACACCATTACTAACGGTGAAATTGCGCTGCCGAGTTTAATTGCTGGCGATACTATTATTGTTGAGGAGTTACCAGTAGACCCCGGAGACAATAAATCGCAATGGATACGTCAAGAATCGAGCAAGTCTATTTATATCATGGGGCAAGTAGGTTCCCCTGGGCGCTATGCGTTCAATGACAATATGCATTTTATTGATATTTTGGCAGCAGCAGATGGTCCTAATGGTAGTGCGGATATTCGTAATATTAGAGTTACGCACCGTAATGGTAATCGCGCTCGAGTGAGCAAACTTGATTTAGCGATGTATTTTGAAACTGGTGATGAAACGTTATTTCCTCATGTGTCACCCGGCGACACAATATTTATTCCAGAAAAAGACAAAGATTGGTTACGTACCCCTAAAGAGCGAGTTGTTCGTATTATGGGGGCAGTGCAAAAGCCGGGTCGATATAACTTTGATGATACGATGTCTATTTTAGATGTGCTTGCTGAAGCTGGAGGGCCGTCAAGTTCAGCTCTCATTGACAAAATAGTGGTTGTTAACCATTCATGCTGTAAAGAACAATCTCGCGTGTTTAATCTTGAGGAATTTATAAAGTCTCCAAACTCGGCCAATATTCCGGTACTTAGAGCTGGAGATACGCTATATGTCCCTGATAAAGGTCAAGACCTAATTAGTCAATTTAAAGATAACTTCCTCGACTTTATAACCATAATTGCTTTGGTGATAAGCTTATGAACTTGATACCTGGGCAGTATCATGAACTAGAAACCATCTGTAACACCTTGATTGATGATGAAGCACGGTGCGTGACGTTTATTTCTTTGTACGGTGGCGAAGGTTCATCCACAGCCTGTATTAGTGTTGCTCAACGTTTAAAAAGTCAAAATAAGTCAGTACTCGTTATCGATCTTAACCCTATTAGTTCGTTTCGTTTAGACAAACAGCTGCCAACATTGACTAAGTTGTGGCGTTTTGATGATATTTCCTGTCAGCTCAGTGTTATGCCTTATCAAGGTATTGAAGTACTTACAATTCACAATTTAGAGTCAATTGATTCAGCAAAAAACAAACATGTTTTAAATGAAGCGGTACTGCGTTTAAAGCAAGAATATGATTATGTGTTGCTGGATATGTCGCCAGCATTAAAGTTAAATCGTAATAATGTACCACTGCATTCTTTAAGCTTATGTAGCGAGCTGACCTTGGTTACTATTGCGCTAGGTATTAATAATGAAGAGTCGTTATGTCAAGGCGTGGCAGAACTTAAGCAAGCGGGTCATAGCAATATAAAGTTACTGGTAAGTCAACATAGCTTTGCTCCTTTAGGGGAGCGCATGCTACTGCTCTTCCAACGACATTCTTCAAAATGGCCAAGGTTGTGCGCTTTTTTAACCAGCAAAATAAATAAACAAAAGTGGTTGTTTAAACATTACTGAGACTTTTATGGATATATTATTTGAGCGGCGTTTTGAATTATTATGGCCGACCTTAACTGAAATACGCCAAGTACTTAAGCATGTACTGGGCGCTTTATCGGTGACCCGAGATGAAGCGGATGCAGCAGGCTTAGTCGCAACCGAATACCTAACTAACTTAATTCGCCATAATGAGGGCGATGAGCAGCTTATAATGTTGCGTATTAACCAAATAAATCATGATACTTACCAATTAACTTTTATAGATGAACTTAAGCCTTATAATTTATTTAAACAAAACAACTCTTCATGGACATTAGCATCGGCTGAGCTGGTAGAAGGAGGGATGGGGGTTGAACTTATTCGCCATTACTTTGCGGATGCCACCTACGACACGCGAGCAGGAAAAAACTATTTTTCTTTTCCCTTAACTAACATTGATAAACGACCGAGTATTATTTATGTCGACGATGATGTCACTCAATTAGCATTAATGAGCGCCTACCTAAAAGATAAATTTAATGTCGTCACCTGTGAAAACATAGAGGCTGGCTGGCAAGCTATTTTAACCTCTGATGCTAGTATATTGTTACTTGATCATAAACTTAAACAAGGAACGTGTGAGCCATTACTGGAAAAGCTTAATAAATCGAATTTAAAATCTCAGTTATCGGTGGTGATGTTAACTGGCGATGATAGCGAAGAAGTGATCAGTAAAATTAATCGATTAGGGGTTGATGATTACTTAATAAAACCAGTTAAAAAAAATAAGTTATTACAAAGCATAGATCGAGTAACTCATCGATTTGCATACTTGTCCTATCAAAGTACATTCGGATTAACACCTTCTAAAGTGCTTTTAGGGCATGGTAAAACAGCGCATATTTTTGGCTCTATTAGTGTGGGTAATGGCGGTGACTTTTTTATGCCAATTAATGATGAAGGTACTGCTTTTATACTCGGTGATATGATGGGTCATGGCTTACAAGCGCTCAAAGAAAGCTTTGCTATAAAAGGTTTTATAAGTGGCTTTTTAGCGACCGGGTTAGCGTATCAAGAAATGCTCGTTGCGCTCAATAATGCGCTTTATAAACAGCAATTATGTAAATCAAGCTTAGTCACTTTAATGATTTGTTTTTTAGAAAATAATAAGTTGTATTGGCTCAATGCTGGTCATCCCGCACCGGTTATTATCAGTAAAAATGGTGAGCTATCTCAGCTAAATGGTACCGGACCATTGCTTGGGCTGTCTAATGATCATCAATATACTTTATATGAAGCCAAGCTTGATAATGTTGAACATATTATACTTTATACTGATGGTTGGACGGATAACCGCTTTACCGATAAAGACGAAATGACCGAATTAAAAAAAATCATCCCTATGCAAAGCTCCTCAGCAGAGGATTTTGCACACTCGTTATGGAAAAATTCTCAGGTTGCGCTTTCTAAAGAAGTGGATGATGCCTCATTAATAATCATTAATTGAATTTGATTTAATTAACTATGTATAGTTAACTTAATATCCATAAGTTAATATTTTTTCTCTAAATAATTCTTAGCGAGTCGCTAAAAGGAATGGGATTATGCCACCAACAATACTGATTGTAGAAGACACCCAGTCGCTTGCTATGATGTATCAGTCTTATCTTTTACCAACAGGTGTAAACACACTAGTGGCAAATGATGGGGCAACCGCTCTTGATATTATTAATAAAATAAAACCCGATCTGATCGTACTCGATGTGATGTTACCCGATATGAACGGGCTAGATATTCTAGCTCAGCTAGAACCTGATAATTTTCCGCAAGTTGTTGTATTAACTGGGCATGCTACCAAAGAAATGGCGATTCAAGCGATTAAGTTAGGCGCTAGTGATTTTTTAGAAAAGCCTGTAGAGGCAGAACGTTTTCGTATAACCATTAACAACACTCTCAAAATAAAAGATTTAAAACAAACGGTTACCCAGTATAAAAATATTTATGAAAACGGTCGTTACTTTGACTTGATTGGTAGCTCCAAGCAAATGCAATCGGTGTATCAAGTTATTAGCTCTGCTGCAGCGAGTAAAGCCACGGTATTTATTACCGGTGAAAGTGGTACTGGCAAAGAGCTTTGTGCACGAGCAGTTCATCAAGCCTCTAATCGTGCCGACAAGCCCTTTGTTGCACTTAATTGTGCTGCTATCCCCAAAGATTTGATTGAAAGTGAAATATTTGGCCATTTAAAAGGTGCCTTCACTGGAGCAATTGCAAACCGCTTGGGTGCTGCAGGGCAGGCTGATGGGGGGACACTGTTTTTAGATGAGTTATGTGAAATGGATATTAATTTACAAAGTAAATTACTTCGTTTTATTCAAACAGGTACTTATCAACAAGTCGGTAGCGAAAAACAAGTTAAAGTTGATGTGAGGTTTGTTTGTGCTACCAACAGAAACCCGCTTGCTGAGGTTGAGGCCGGTCGATTTAGAGAAGATTTATATTACAGGCTGCACGTTATTCCTCTTGAGCTGCCACCACTTAGAGAGCGGGGCAGAGATATTATTGAAATAGCACAAGCGTTGTTTATTAAAATAGCCAAGGAAGAGCGGCACCCTTACAAAGGGATAACCGACGATGTGAAGCACTTTTTAGCACAATACGATTGGCCTGGTAACGTTAGGCAGCTAGAAAATGTGATCCGTAATATTTTAGTGCTTAACCCACAAGAGTGGATTGATGTATCTATGCTACCAGCATTGCCACAAAGCCCGCAAAAAGAGTCAGGTAATGAGGGGCAGGTTAAAGAGCAACATGCATCGTTACCAGTTCAAGAATTTGAAGAGTTACCGCAGGTTGAAAGTGAGGTTAAGGCTTTATGGATCGCCGAAAAAGAATATATAGAGCGGGTCATAAAAATATGCGCAACTAATATTCCTAAAGCTGCCGCTCTTTTAGATGTAAGTCCTTCAACCTTATACCGAAAAATTAAAGGGTGGGAAGAAAATTTATAATAATGTTTTTGCTGTATAAGCACTTTGCAGCAAGTTAAATTGTTTTCTACCTGAAAAACGCTCTTCAAGCATAGTGTATGCTGAGTGTGCCATTTCACTTTTTTGTATTGCCGGCAAGGCAAGTAATGCTTCTATCGATTGTTGGCACTCTAGTGTATTTGCTGATTTCATTAAAAAGCCATTAATTCCATTGTTTATAATGCTAGGAATAGCGCCCACAGGGCTGCTGATAATAATTTTATAATGCGCCATACTTTCTAGAAGCGTCATAGGCAGGCCTTCTTCTCTTGAACAAATAAGTAGGGCATCTAAATGTTGCCAAATATCATCTCGGGGTATTAAACCATGGTAATGAAGGTTGTCTAATTGTGGAATACGATCACGCATCGGGCCATCCCCAAAAAGGTGAAACTGTACCTGTTTATTAGTCTGCATACTTTCAGCTAACTCATAAAATATATCAGGGCCTTTTTCATAAGATAAGCGCCCAACAAACCCGACTCTAAGTAACGGTTGTGCAAAATCAGTGCTGGGAGGTTCGGCTATTGCGATGAAGTTTTCCAGTAATTGGGCGTTTTTAATTGTTTTACTAATTTTTTCAGACACTGCAAAGTTAGTTGATAACCAACTAAGCCATAAATCGAATTTGTTATACAGCCACATTTTTCCTGTACCAGCCTCTCCTGCATGGTAAGTGCTAACACAATGCTTATTTGTGATTTTACAAACCAAACGCCCTAAAATACCGGCTTTATAACCATGGGTGTGAATAACTGTATTGCGATCGTAACTGCGAAACCGCTTGATTAAACTAATGAGTGTACCTTGCAGAAAATCATACGGTATGCTTTGCTTATCAAGTAACTCATAAAATTCATTATTCCCATGATTCTTATAAAATAAAACCGAGCAACTAAGCTGGTTTTTGTTAAGCAGCTTGTATAACTCTATAATATGAGTTTCAATACCACCAATCATTGAAGAGTCTACAAACAATATAATCTGATTATTCACAATGAGCTCCAAAAGAAAATTATGATAGATACATCTGTAATAGAACAACTAAAGTATGATGTTGGTGATAGCACAGCCATTGAACTGATAAACGTTTTTGTTGATGAGTCTAAAAAGTTAGTGGCGCAAATGCTTTTCTCAACCGATGCCGCAGAAATTGAACTGTGCGCTCATAGCTTAAAAAGTAGCGGTTATAGTTTTGGTGCAACAAGATTAGCGCAAACGTGCCAGCTTATTGAGCAGCAAGTTAAGGTCAATGGTTTAAACACTGAGGTTGTAACCCTCTTAAAGTTAGCTGATGCACAAAGTAAAAAAACCTTCGAACATATGAGAGAACTTACCCAAAATCATTAAGCGTGTTTTTCAGTATTAAAAGAGCTTTTTAATAACTCTGAAAATACATTTTTTAGTTCATTAATATTATGTAAATGCTTGCCTGTTTCCTTACACTTCTCTCCCTGTTGTAAAATTTCAATAATGGCAGAAGGAGAAATACTTAAATCGTATACTTTAGTGGCGAGCTTCTTTTGTAACCAGTCAATGCCGGCAATTTTTGTATGTTGCATCACGCTGCTTTCTTGCGCTGTGTTTTCAATAAATACTCTACACGCAGAGGTTTTTTTTATTGCTTCAGTGATTTCTGTAATTAAAAAAGCAGGCATCACGCTAGTAATGATGCTACCTGGACCAATAATTATTAAATCGGCATCTAAAATAGCTTCAATAGTACCAGGTGCTGGCGGCACCGCTTTCGATAAGTAGATTGTACTTGGTAGTTCATTTAGAGCATCAATCGCGCATTCACCAAATACTTTTTCACCATTGTTTAGCTCGGCTACTAAATCTGTAGGTAGATCAGACATAGGCAAAACTGTCTCTTTATTTCCAAGCAAACGATTAAAAGCAGCAATAGCCTCAGTGGGAGACTGTGTTAGCTGGGTTAAACCCAATAGTGTTAAATTCCCTAAACTATGACCCGCCATATCGCCATGGATAAACCTATGCTCATACATAGCTTGGGCTTGCGTGCTTTCACCTGCAAGTTGAACACAGCAGCGCCTTATGTCACCTAAAGCGATACAATTTTGATCGGCTCTAATGCGACCGGTGCTACCACCATTATCGGTAGTTGCTACAATTGCTGTTAGGTTACTACATAAGGGTTTTATCGCACTTAACACTTGTGCTAATCCGTGACCACCACCAATACATACTATCTTCATGGTTATGCCTTTATGTATTTATTTATATTAATAAAGCAGAAATCATTCCACCCTGCCATAAAAATAACTCAATGATTTATATTAAATTTTGTTCTATATTAATTAGTCATAACATCGATTTTGGTATTATTTTGCAAAACGCGATGCATTTTAGCTGAGGGAATGAGTATGCAACGTAATGAATTAATTACGCTTACGGAACTACAGAAGCAGTTAGCGTTATTGCATCAGTGTGATGATGAAATTGATATTTTAGCTACTATGTCAGCTTTACTGCAGCCATTACTTCAATACCAAGACTGCATTGTTTTAAAAAAAACACATCATCATTTTTTAACTATAGGCACAACTAACATCGATTTTTATGAGAAAACTTGGCCACCATGTGCTGCATTTATTCAGGCTTTAAAAAAAGGTTACTCATTTAGTTGCAATCCATTGCCAGAACAATTAGTTACTTTATCAGCAGAGGCAAATAATCAGAATAAAAATACAGCGCTGTTAATCGGGATTGATACGGGTAAAGAACAATGCTTATTTATTTTCACTCATGTGAGTAACAAAATTAACCATAATGTTTTAGCTTCACACTCAATAATTTTATTTCTTCAGCAAGTATTCCACGCTTTTCTCCAATTAAATAAGTTACATGAACAAACTCATCAATCTGTTTTACTACTTGATAAATTTTCTCAGCTTTCTACTTTATTTAAAGAATTAGCAAGTGAGTGGTTTTGGCGAACCGAGCCTGATATGACTTTTACCAGCGTTAACAATCTGGAAAGGGAAGATAATACCTATGCGAAAACATTTATTAATAAAACCATAGAGTCTTTGCGCACTAAAAATGAGCAAAGAAACACACTAAAATGGCAAGCTTTTGCTGCTTTAATAGCTGAGCATGAGGATTTTAATGGTTTTGAGTTTGAGGTTAAGGCATCGACACCTTTGTGGGTATCGCTCAATGGTAAGTCGCAATTTGACGAAAACGGAAATTTCATTGGCTATTTAGGTATTGCCAAAGATATCACCGTCTCAAAAGAGCGAGAGACTGCACTTGAAAATGAAAAGCTTAAAGCTGAGGAAGCCAGTAAAACAAAAACAAAATTTTTAACCATCATGTCGCATGAAATAAGGACCCCCATGAATGCGATTATGGGGATGATAGAGTTATTAATAGATACCGATTTAACTCAAGAGCAACGCCAATGGTTGAATTATGCAAACTCTAGTGCTGATATTCTTTATGGATTAATTACCGACGTATTAGATTTTTCAAAAATTGAATCAGGGACTGTATTAATCGCCAATAAACCGCTAAATGTAAAACTGCTTATTGAGAACATCGTTGGGCAATTGCATATTATAGAAGACAGTGAAGATATTATTTTTTCAGTTTCGATTAATGACAATATCCCTACCTTTATTATGGGTGATGAATTTAGGCTGGGACAGATACTATTTAATCTCATTGGCAACGCATTTAAGTTCACTCGCTCAGGGCATATTGCATTATGTGTAAATATTGTAGATGACAACCTAAAATTTACTATTGAAGATTCAGGAGTAGGTATTGCAAAGAAAGATCTGAGTTTTATATTTCAGCCGTTTCGACAAGTTAACGAAGGTATAAATAGAAAAAATGAAGGAGTAGGATTAGGCCTCAGTATTTCAAAAAACCTAATCGAACTTATGGACGGCTCTATTAGTGTTGAAACTCAGCTAGGGCTAGGTAGTACGTTTACTATTTTACTGCCATTTAAAGAAGCGATTATTGATGAAATTAAACCCGATCTTTCATCAAAACAGCCTGTATTATCAGTTCTGGTTGCTGAAGATAATAAAACCAATCAAGTGCTTATTAAGGCGTTTTTACAAAAGCTAAATCACAAAGTCACGATTGCTAATGATGGAGTGGAAGCAATTGAGTTTATGAAACTCAAACATTTTGATTTAATTTTAATGGACATCATGATGCCGACCATGGATGGACTAAGCGCCACGCAGCATATTCGTCATGAGCTGTTAAGTGATATTCCTATTTTTGCACTAACCGCAAATGCTTCAACCGATGACAAGGCATCATGTTTTAAAGTAGGTGTTAATAAAGTGCTTACCAAGCCTATTAAGTTTGAAACCTTAAAAGCGTCTTTAAGTACGCTTTTATAGCCGGTAATAAAAAAGGCCGTAATTAGGAATAATCATGGCCTTTTCTAACGTTATAGTTTGTTATTCAATATTCTGAATTTGCTCACGCATTTGCTCTATCAATACTTTTAGCTCAACTGCAGCATTGGTGATGTCGCTGTTGATTGATTTAGAAGCTAGGGTATTTGCTTCACGGTTAAACTCTTGCATCATAAAATCTAAACGACGACCACAAGCACCACCTTTACTCAAAATTTTACGTGTTTCTTTAACGTGCGATTTTAAACGATCAAGTTCTTCTGCTACATCTTGCTTTTGTGCAAGGTAAATCAGTTCTTGCTCAAGACGTGACTCATCAATATTTGTTGTTAAATCTTCAAGTTTTTGTATTAACTTTTCACGTTGCCATTTAGTAATTTCTGGCATGTGTGCTTCAACAATATCAACTTGCTCTAAAATGGCGGTTAATCGTGTAGTTATCATTTCTTCAAGGTTTGCACCTTCATCACCACGTGCCGATTTAAAGTCTTCAATTACTTGGTCAAGCCCAGTAATGAGTGCTGTATTTACACTATCCATATCAATTTCTTGCGCTTCCATCACGCCAGGCCAACGCAAAATGTCAACAGGATTAATATCACCATTGCTTTGTTGTTGTACCCACTTAGCACTATTAATTAGCTGCTCAGCAAGAGATTGATTAATTGATAATTCACCCACATGTGCAGGGTTTGCTACAAATTTTAAGAAAACTTCGACCTTACCACGCTGTAAGTGCTTACGCAGACGCTCGCGTATAACGGGCTCCATGCCACGAAATTGCTCTGGTGCACGAATAAAGGTTTCAAGATAACGTTGGTTCACTGAGCGAACTTCCCACGTGCCAGTGCCCCATTCGCCTTTTATTTCGCGACGCGCATAAGCTGTCATACTGTGGATCATGGATGTTTTCCTACATTTTTAAATACAATATTACGATTATTATACCGTAACACTGCCCAAGCTCTAAAGAAAATTTAACACTGCTGAGTGTTTTTTAAACACACTTTAATATAAATCAACATGGCATCTGTATTCACATCAACATATAATGTGGCAAATTCAGAATTAAGGGGATCGTCAATGCGTCCAAGCGAAAGAACACCTAATCAAATTAGACCGGTTACGTTTACACGTAACTACACTCTGCATGCTGAAGGTTCAGTATTGGTAGAGTTTGGCAACACTAAGGTACTTTGTACTGCGACAGTTGAGGCTGGCGTACCACGCTTTATGAAAGGCCAAGGTAAAGGTTGGGTAAACGCAGAATATGGCATGTTACCGCGCGCAACACACACACGTAATAGTCGTGAAGCAACGCGAGGTAAGCAGGGCGGTCGTACAATGGAAATTCAGCGTCTGATTGCTCGCTCTTTACGTGCAGCAATCGATCTAAAAGCACTCGGTGAAAATACAATTACTATTGATTGTGATGTAATCCAAGCTGATGGTGGTACACGTACAGCGTCTATCAGCGGTGCATGCGTTGCGCTAGTTGATGCACTAACGTATATGCGTGCAAAAGGGATGATTAACTCAAACCCACTTAAACATATGATCGCTGCTATTTCTGTTGGTATATATAAAGGCCAAGCGATTAGCGATTTAGAATACCTAGAAGATTCTGACGCTGAAACTGACATGAATGTAATTTTAACTGAAACCGGTAAAATTATTGAGGTACAAGGAACCGCTGAGGGTGAACCTTTCTCGTTTGACGAACTTGATGAGCTACTTACACTCGCTAAGCATTCAATTCGTGAAATTATTGATGTACAAAAGCAAGCACTAGCATAAATAGGTAACTGGCAATGAAAGAATATCAAAAAGAGTTTATTGAGTTTGCTTTAGAAAAGCAGGTATTAAAGTTTGGCGAGTTTACTTTAAAGTCTGGCCGTACTAGCCCTTACTTCTTTAATGCGGGCTTGTTTAATACAGGTCGTGACTTAGCGCGCTTAGGTCGCTTTTATGCAGCGGCACTTGAAGATGCAGCAATTGAATATGATGTACTATTTGGTCCTGCTTATAAAGGTATTCCAATTGCAACAACAACCGCAGTTGCGTTAGCTGATCATTATAATAAAGATGTACCTTATTGTTTTAACCGTAAAGAGAAAAAAGCACACGGTGAAGGTGGTAGCTTAGTTGGATCTGAACTTAAAGGTAAGATCATGTTAGTTGATGATGTGATCACCGCCGGTACAGCTATTCGCGAGTCAATGGAAATAATTGCGGATAATGGCGCAGATTTAAGTGGTGTTTTAATTGCACTTGATCGTCAAGAAAAAGGTAAAGCAGAGCTTTCTGCTATACAAGAAGTAGAACGTGACTTTAATACTCAAGTTACTTCAATCGTTAAATTGGCTGATTTAATTAGTTACCTAGAGCTCCAAGGAACTATGGATGAGCATTTAGCCGCGGTAAAAGCTTACCGGGATCAATACGGTGTAGCATAAATAGTAGCCTCGCAAATGCGGGGCTTTATTTTGCTTAAAATAGAGCAACAGTAACTCCTACTTATATTAAGGCTTTGCTAATACACATAAACAAAAGCCACCTTCAGGTAGGCACTATTAATAGCCGTGATTTTATTAATACTGTGGTATCACTCTTACCTACTTCAATTCACCGTAGTAACATTAACAGTATGCTAGCTGCAGCGTCTTATTTTCCAGACTTTGTTATATATGGGATCTATTCGGGTAGATTATTGCTAGTGATCATTATGATCATCTTAGTTGCGAGTGTTTTAATAAAGCTTATTCAAGTTGATACAATGATTAAAGGCTTAAGTTTCGCGTTTATTGTTAATAAATTGATAGTTATGTTGTGTTTTTAGTACTTATCGTTCAAATATCCAGCGAACAGTCATTTATTTCAAGTTTTCTTCAAAAAAGGGTTGATCTGTTTTCGGATCTCCCTATAATGCGACCCCACTGAGACGGGGAACGCCAACGCATAGCGAGGCACGAGCTACTCAGTGAGTCGAGTAAAACTTAGTTCTGAAAACTTTCAAGTTTAACAAAATTAAGTGTTGACAAAAAAATAGGGAAGCGTAATATGCGCAGCCCTAGCGAGACAAAGTTTAACGCTTTAATCGCAACGTTCTTTAACAATATAAAGCAATCATCTGTGTGGGCACTCGTACAGATTGAGTTCTAACAGCCAAGCTACTTAGGTAGTGAGGCAAGCAAATTTAGAGTCTCAATTGAAACTGAGTGACCAACAGCAATAACTACTTCGGTAGGAATTGCAGCACAGTC
>NZ_PNDJ01000188.1:0-476 GCF_005887255.1 Pseudoalteromonas sp. S1609
AAGCGCCTTTGTTATTTTTAGTGGATTGACATGCTTGTCGTCTATTAATACTTCATAGTGTAAATGAGTACTTGTACTTCTTCCGGTACTGCCCATTAAGCCAATGACATCGTGCTTTGTGATCGCTTGACCTTTTTTAACATTAATTTTGTTTAAGTGACCAAAGCGCGTTACAACACCGTTTTTATGCTCTAACTCTATAAAGTTACCATACCCGCCATTACGGCCTGCACGAAGAACAATGCCATCGGCAGGGGCAAAAATTTCTGTTTTATGCCACCCAGCTAAGTCGATACCTTTATGAAAAGCGCGCCTTTTATTCATTGGGTCTTTTCTAAGCCCAAAATTACTAGAAATGTAATACTTAGCAGCAGGCAGAGTGTTTGGCAACGCCGTTAAAAAGCTCTCAAGCTGGTTTAACAGCAATAACTTATCGGCAATGACAAGAAAAGTACTTGGTATTTTACTTTCATCGA
>NZ_PNDJ01000189.1:0-202 GCF_005887255.1 Pseudoalteromonas sp. S1609
CAATGTAACGGGTTTTTTGCTATCTGGGGTTTAGTAAATAGCCAAGAACCCATGCCAAACTCAGTAGTCAAACAAAACAGCTCGAAGGCGAGCCCCGCACAAGGCCGCCCCGACACAATGATAGTGTGGCATTTGTTATGTGACTTTCTACCGCTGTGGGTACCATGACATTACCAGAATTCAATTAAAGAAACCCGTTACA
>NZ_PNDJ01000190.1:0-537 GCF_005887255.1 Pseudoalteromonas sp. S1609
AGTGCAACGCAGACGGTAATAAACAGCGCGCAGCAAAAGCAGGGAACATTATTTTGGCTGATCACCTCAGATGAAGAAGGTGAGGCGGAGCATGGCTCTGTGCTGATTGCCAAGCGATTAGCACAACAGGGCGTTGTGCTTGATGGCTGTATTGTTGGTGAGCCAACCAGCCACCTGCAGGTAGGTGACACTATAAAAAATGGTCGACGTGGAGCCTTATCTGCGCGATTAACTATTCAAGGAAAGGCTGGGCATGTAGCCTATCCTGAGAATACCATTAATGCTGCGCACATCAGTGCTGAAGTGGTTAACAGGCTCACACAAATAGACTGGCCTTTAGATGAACTTAGTTCAAAAACAACGCTGCAAGTCACCGGTATTAATATTGATAATGTGCTAGATAACCTCGTGCCAGCTCAGTGTGATATTACTTTTAATATTCGCTATAGCCATGGGTATAAAAGTAAACATGTTAAGCAACGTGTGTTTGCTGCACTGAAGGATTTCAGCGAGCATTTGGTTATACAGTGGGAGCGT
>NZ_PNDJ01000191.1:0-294 GCF_005887255.1 Pseudoalteromonas sp. S1609
CGATATGAGCAATGTAGCAAGTAAATGAGTAGGGCGGAAACAGGTCATAAACAGCAAGGGGCGTTGTGGTTTATAACAGGTTTCCATAGCTGTTAACGTGCGCCACACGTTTGTTTCAGGGTAGAGAAACACATGAATTTTTCCGTCACAAGAAGCAATGCATGCCTTCTTGTTGATAGTGATTATCAGTTAGATTTGAGTGGTTGTCAACACCTTAATGAAAATAGTTCTCATTAACATTATGTTGGCTTTATATTAAATTACAGGCATAAAAAAAGCCCGTAAGGGCTTTTA
>NZ_PNDJ01000192.1:0-414 GCF_005887255.1 Pseudoalteromonas sp. S1609
ATACTATCGCATTAATGTACTAACGTTAGAAATTGCACCACTGAGAGATCGTAAAGCCGATGTTGGCCCACTTGCTGAGCACTTTATTCAAAAATATGCGCAGCAAAATGGCCATACTGTGCCTGAGTTATCTGAAGAGTGTTTAACATTTTTACAAGATTACCCATGGCCAGGTAATGTACGCCAATTAGAAAATGCGATTTACCGTGCGGTATCCTTGTTGGAAGACAGTGAACTGCGCGTTGAACATTTACAGTTACCCACGTTTACCCATGATTTAGGCTATTTAGAGTCTGATTTTGAGGGCTCGCTAGATCAAGCGGTTAAGCGTTTTGAAGCTACTTTATTGCGTAAACTTTATCCAGCTTATCCAAGTTCACGTCAGTTAGCTAAACGCTTAGGACTTAGCCATAC
>NZ_PNDJ01000193.1:0-416 GCF_005887255.1 Pseudoalteromonas sp. S1609
ATGTAATGGTGTCAGTTTATCTGTTATATATTGTTCTATAAACAATAAAAGCCCGCAAGCGGGCTTTTGTATCAGTTGCTTAAAAATATTAATTAATCAACTAAACCACGGCGCTTAAGCAATGCATCAGTCGTTGGTTTTTGACCTCTAAACTCAATGTAGCTTTGCATTAAGTCACGGCTGTTACCTTTTGATAGGATCTCTTTACGGAACTTATCGCCATTTTCGCGCGTTAAGCCACCGTTGTTTTCCATATGAGCAAAGGCATCAGCGGCAAATACTTCAGTCCATAGGTAAGCGTAGTAACCTGCTGAGTAACCACCTGCAAACGTATGGCTAAAGTAGTTTGATTTGTAACGAGGTGGTACAGGGTAGTAATCGATACCGTGTGCCTTTAGTGCTTCGCTTTCAAACTT
>NZ_PNDJ01000194.1:0-407 GCF_005887255.1 Pseudoalteromonas sp. S1609
ACACAAATTATTAAAAGGTGCCTAGGCACCTTTTTTATTACCTAAAGTTTAGGTTAAATAACCAGGAGAAAAGAATGTCAATTGAAGCGGTATTATTTGATATGGATGGCACTTTGGTTGACTCGGAAAGTGTGCACTATAACTGCTGGAGCCAATTACTTGCGCCTTTTGGTGTGTGTTATAAAGAAGATGATTTTTGTAGGCGCTTTTCGGGACGTCCCACTATTGACGCTGCAAAGGAAATAAAACAAGTTCATAACTTGTCTGTAAGTAGCCGCTATTTAGCGGATGAAAAATATCGCTTATTTAGTGAGTACGTTAAAATCAATTTACCGCCTTTAATGCCTTATGCTGAAAATGTTCTGTTAGCGGTTAAAGAGCAAGGTTTAAAAATGGCGTTAGTAACT
>NZ_PNDJ01000195.1:0-207 GCF_005887255.1 Pseudoalteromonas sp. S1609
GTTTAATGTAAATAGGCATAATAAAGCTAGCAAGAATACTAAGCACTGCATTGAGCGAGAACCAAAATGTAAAGTCGGCTACGCTGCCACCTAACTCAGTAATAAGCCAACCAGGAGCCAGTGTTACAAATACTAATATAGCTGACATAGTGACCATACATAACAAGCTATTAAATAAAAATAACGGAGTTGAAATAATAGGGATAA
>NZ_PNDJ01000196.1:0-346 GCF_005887255.1 Pseudoalteromonas sp. S1609
AATTTAGAGATTGGAACCAAGTCGTTGGAATTTCAAATGTGCCAATAAGACGGTCTGTGTAGTCACGAGCAAATAGGTTTAATGAAGAGCCCGCTTGTTCAAAGCCAGACCAAAAACACGCAGAAGCAACACAAACTAAAAATAGCGCCCACATTCTTTGCTTTTCAGCGTCGGTTAGTTTGCCTTTAAAATAAACAAGGCCAAAGTAGATGAAAAAGATAACAGTAAATACAACTGCTGTGTAACCTGCAACAATAGTCGGGTTAATAACTATAGCGCCTGTCATCGCAGCAGCAGTCACGCCGGCAACAACAATTACAAACGCAGCAATACCGCCCCATGCGCG
>NZ_PNDJ01000197.1:0-526 GCF_005887255.1 Pseudoalteromonas sp. S1609
ACCACTAGCCCAATACGCTTTGAATTGGTAAAATATCAAAAACAGAACGTATTCAATAGAGGCACAAGATGGGCAGAGCATTTGAAGTCCGCAAAAGTTCGATGGCTAAAACAGCCAACGCGAAAACTAAAGTAAATTCGAAGTACGGTAAAGAAATTTACGTTGCAGCCAAAAGTGGTGAACCCGACCCCGATGTAAATCAAACATTGCGCCGCTTAATTGAAAAAGCCAAAAAAGACCAAGTTCCCGCGCACGTAATCGAAAAAGCAATAGAAAAAGCAGCCGGTGGGGCAGGGGAAGATTACTCAACTGCACGGTACGAAGGCTACGGCCCAGGTAATTGTATGGTGATTGTTGATTGTTTAACTGACAACCCTAATCGTACAATTAAAGATGTGCGCTTACCGTTTACTAAAACAGATTCGAAAATAGGCACACCTGGTTGTGTTGCTCATATGTTTGATCACCTAGCTGTTTTAGGGTTTGCAGGCGACGACGATGAAGTCGTGTTAGAAGCGCTGATGAT
>NZ_PNDJ01000002.1:0-30163 GCF_005887255.1 Pseudoalteromonas sp. S1609
AATCGCCCCTAGTTTGAACGAATTTTAATCCGTAAAGGGCAGCAGACCCTAATATTAACGGCATTTATCGCCGCCACCTATGTAATACCAACCAGCGCCGAGTTATACTCGGCGTGTTTTGTTTTAATTAAGAGCAAGTATGTCTACACAATTACGAATTTTTAAAGCGGATGCGGCATTAAAATGGTTTAAAGCGGGTTGGCTAATTTTTAAAACTCAGCCATTAACTTTTATTTTTATGCATTTGTTTATTGGCATTGTTGGCTTGTTGTCGTTATTTTTGCCGGTATTACAAATAGCTGCAGCATTGGCTACACCATTTTTAACCGCTGGTTTTTATCAAGCCGTGCTTACCAAGCAGCAGGGCGGAAAAATTATGTTAGCCGACATTTTGAAGCCCTTTTCAGCCAAAGGAAATCGGTTAGGCTTATTTCGCTTAGCGCTTTATCAAATGGGGGCCGGTATTTTAATTGCCCTGCTTGCCAATGGGTTATTTGCTGATGCAATGGCGGTTATGACACAGCCAGACCTAGATCCAAACACCGCCGTTAGCCAAATGCTTGAGAGTATTTCGCTTGCAAACGTGGCATTGTTTTTAATTGCGCTCTCAATTTACTTTACTTCGTTTGCCTACGCAGTACCGCTGGTTTATTTTAATAAAGAGCAACGTATTTTAAATGCCTTAAAAAGTTCGTTTATGGTGTTTTATTATAATATTTTACCATTAAGTGTTTATGGTATTATTTGCGCATTATTAATGGTGGTGTCGATGTTCTTATCGCTACTACCGCTGTTGATTTTAATGCCAATTTGCTACATTAGTTTCTTTGTATCTTATCAGGCTATTTTTATGCCCGTTGTGCCACCAAGTGATGACAGTAACATTAAGCCTTTAAGTAGCGAGCAAAGCGGGCGCTTTGACGCTTAATGGATGATACATTAAAACAAAAGTTAAAAAACTATGTGCTTTGGTTACTAGGAAGGCAAGAGTATTCGCGCCGAGAGTTAACTCAAAAGTTACAGCAAAGAGAAGCAACCGATGAATTCATAGAAAACCTGCTTGATTGGTGTGAAAAGCACAACTTTATTAACGAGCAGCGTTACTGTGAAGGGTTTGTAAGAAAACACATATTTAAATGCCATGGCTTAAAGCGAATTCAAAGTGAAGCCATGAGTAAAGGGATTGATAGAGCACTGCTTGAAACAGTGGTTGATGAGCTGGAAATAGATTGGTTTGAGCTCGCGCAGGAAGCGTACAACAAAAAATATTCAACGACACCGGCAAACCTCGAGTACAAAGAAAAAGCTAAGCGCGTGCGCTACTTAATGTATCGAGGTTTTAGCTATGATCAAATAAATTTTGCAATGCAAGCACAGTAAATACAGGTGAGACTTTCACATGCAGCACATGACTACCGCACAAATTAGGCAACAGTTTTTAGACTTCTTTGCCAGCAAACAACACCAAGTTGTTCCTTCTAGTTCGCTTATACCGGGTAACGATGCCACGTTGTTATTTAATAATGCCGGTATGGTGCAATTTAAAGATGTATTTTTAGGCGCCGAAAGCCGCCCTTATACACGCGCAACTAGCTCTCAGCGTTGTGTGCGTGCTGGTGGTAAACACAACGATTTAGAAAATGTTGGTTACACAGCACGTCACCATACCTTTTTCGAAATGCTAGGTAATTTCAGCTTTGGTGATTACTTTAAGCAAGATGCAATTAAATTTGCGTGGGAGTTTTTAACTGAAGTTGTAAAACTACCAAAAGAAAAGCTTTTAGTAACTATTTACCATGATGACGAAGAAGCCTTTGGCTACTGGGCTAACGATATAGGTTTACCTGAAGATCGTATTATTCGTATTGCAACGAGCGATAATTTTTGGTCTATGGGTGATACCGGCCCTTGTGGTCCATGTTCTGAAATATTTTATGATCACGGTGAGCACATTTGGGGTGGTCCTCCGGGCACTCCTGAAGAAGATGGCGACCGTTTCATTGAAATTTGGAACTTAGTATTTATGCAATACAACCGTCAAAGTGACGGGACTATGGAGCCACTTCCTAAGCAATCTGTTGATACTGGTATGGGCCTTGAGCGTATTTCAGCTATTTTACAAGGTGTGCATTCAAACTACGAAATCGATTTATTCCAAGGCTTAATTGCCGCCGCTGCAAGCGTTACTAATGCACAAGATATGGATGATAAATCGCTTCGCGTGGTGGCGGATCATATTCGTTCGTGTGCGTTTTTAATTTCAGATGGGGTTATGCCATCAAATGAAGGCCGTGGTTATGTATTGCGTCGTATTATTCGTCGTGCAGTACGTCACGGTAATAAGTTAGGTGCTAAAGGCGCGTTTTTCTATAAATTGGTTTCTGCACTTATTGAGCAAATGGGTCAAGCGTACCCAGAGCTTGCTAAGCAACAAGAAATTATTGAAAAAGTACTGCGTATTGAAGAAGAGCAGTTTGGTAAAACGCTTGAGCGTGGTTTAGCTATTTTAGAAGAAAGCTTGAGTGATTTAACCGGGGATGTGATCCCAGGTGACTTAGTATTTAAACTTTACGATACCTATGGTTTCCCTGCCGATTTAACAGCCGATGTAGCACGTGAGCGCCAAATGACCATTGACCATCAAGGTTTTGAAGCATGTATGGCAGTGCAACGTAAAACAGCACAGCAAGCGGGCAAATTTGGTGCAGATTATAATGAGCAATTAAAATCAGACAAGCATACTGATTTTAAAGGCTACGATAGTAATCATTACCGTGGCACTGTGGTAGAAATTTTTGCCGGTGGCGAATCGGTATCGTTATTAGAAGATGGTCAGCAAGGTATTATTGTTTTAGACCGTACTCCGTTTTACGCTGAATCAGGCGGCCAAATTGGTGATAGCGGTACAATTACTGTTGCCGGTGGTGAGTTTAATGTAACAAATACCACTAAATTGGGTAATGCTTTTGCTCATCATGGAACAGTTCAAGGGCGTATTGGCGTTAACGATAAAGTGGATGCGACTATTGACGATGCGCGTCGTGAAAGCATTAAGAAAAATCACACAGCTACGCACATTTTACATGAAGCATTGCGTCAGCTTTTAGGTGAGCACGTATCGCAAAAAGGCTCACTTGTGCAGCCAGATCGCCTGCGTTTTGACTTCTCACATTTTGAAGCAGTGACCAAACAAGAACTGCGCGAAATTGAACGTGTAGTAAATGACGAAATTCGTCGTAACTTTGCACTTAACACTGAGCTAATGGCAATTGATGATGCTAAAGCAAAAGGTGCTATGGCATTGTTTGGCGAAAAGTACGATGACGAAGTACGTGTAGTAACCATAGGTGATTACTCAATTGAGCTTTGTGGTGGTACACATGTAGAGCGTGCAGGTGACATTGGTTTATTCAAAATTGTATCTGAAAGCGGTATTGCTGCCGGTGTTCGTCGTATTGAAGCGGTAACCGGTGCAGAAGCAATCGCTTATGTTAATGAACAAGAACAGCAATTAGCAGATGTTGCCGCGCTTGTAAAAGGTGACAGTGCGTCAGTACTTGAAAAAGTAACTGCCTTACTTGAAAAGTCGAAAGGACTTGAAAAGCAAGTTGCCCAACTTAACGATAAACTAGCCAGTGCGGCAGGTGCATCATTACTTGATTCAGTGGTTGAAATTAATGGGGTTAAATTGTTAGTTGCCAACGTTGAAGGAACTGAATCAAAAGCGCTTCGTGGCATGGTTGATGACCTTAAAAATAAGATTGGCTCAGGCGTTATTGCTTTAGGTGTTGCCAGCGGTGATAAAGTAAGCCTAATTGCGGGTGTAACTAAAGACTTAACCGGTAAAGTAAAAGCGGGTGAGTTAGTTAACCACATGGCAGGCCAAGTAGGTGGTAAAGGCGGCGGTCGTCCAGATATGGCGCAAGCAGGTGGTTCTGAGCCACAAAACTTAACTGCAGCACTTGATAGTGTAACAGCTTGGTTAACTGAGCGTACTTAAGCTTAAGTGGCACTTATAGTTCAAAAATTTGGCGGCACTTCGGTAGGCTCAATAGAGCGTATTGAAGCGGTCGCCGACCTTGTTGTTAAAACTAAGCAACAAGGCCACCAAGTGGTGGTGGTGCTTTCGGCAATGTCGGGAGAAACCAATCGCTTAATTAATCTTGCCAAACAAATCGACTCTCGCCCGAGTAGTCGTGAACTCGATGTATTACTCAGTACCGGTGAACAAGTCTCTATAGCTTTATTAGCGATGGCGATTATTAAACGCGGCCATTCTGCGGTAAGCTTGTTAGCCGATCAGGTGAATATATTAACCGATAACATGTTCGGTAAAGCCCGTGTAGAAGACGTGGCTGCAACGCGTTTAAAACATGAACTTGAACATAACCGTATTGCTATTATTGCCGGCTTTCAGGGGCGCGATATTGAGGGCAACGTGACTACGCTTGGGCGTGGTGGCACCGATACCTCTGCAGTTGAAATAGCGGGTGCAATAAAAGCGGATGAATGTCAGATCTATACTGATGTTGATGGCGTATATACAACAGATCCTCGTATTGAACCTAATGCACGACGTTTAAGCCATGTAACCTTTGCCGAAATGCTTGAGCTGGCTAGTTTAGGTGCTAAAGTGCTACATATTCGCTCTGTAGAGTCGGCTGGTAAGCACAATGTACCATTAAGAGTGTTATCTAGCTTTAAACCTGATGAAGGTACATTAATTAGTTTTGAGGAGAGCGATGTGGCGAGTAACGTTGTGTCGGGTATTGCATTTAATCGAGACGAGTGTTTGATTAAGGTACATGGAGTACCGCAAGGCACAAAAGCGCTTGCAAAAATTTTGAAACTTTTTGCAGATAATGGCATCGAAATAGATATGATTAATCAAATTAATCATAAAGTTGAAAAAGTCGACTATGCTTTTACTGTGCATTTAAATGATTATTTAAACGCACTTGATTTGTTAGCGGCTGAGCAACAGCAATTTGACGCACAGGCAATTGACGGATTAACTAATGTGGCGAAAGTGTCAGCTGTGGGTATGGGGATGAAATCTCATTCTGGGGTAGCGAGTTTATTTTTTGATTCGTTAGCACAAGAGAGCATTGATGTGATGTTTGTTTCAACCTCAGAGATAAAAATTTCAGTTTTAATAGATGAGAAATACCTTGAACTGGCTGTTCGTGCATTACATAAGACATTTTTAACAGAAAATGAATAGATTGAGAGTTTTTACTTACTTTTTAGTCTAATTTTAATTAAAATGTGTTGCGGAATCTTATAATTTTATTGGAACATGGGAGCAAGAGAATGCTAATACTAACTCGTAGAGTAGGCGAGACCCTGATGATTGGTGACGAAGTAACCGTTACTGTTCTGGGTGTTAAAGGAAATCAAGTTCGTATCGGTGTTAACGCACCTAAAGACGTATCAGTTCATCGTGAAGAAATTTACATGCGCATACAAGCTGAAAAGTCTAACCCTAATCCGGGCAATGCTTAATCAAGATAATATAAAATGTGTTAGTTAAAAACTATGACATTTATAAAAGCCACTCACTGAGTGGCTTTTTTGTTAATAAAATCAATGGTTTCTTCGTTGAGTATTGCCTTGGAAATGTACTGCATACCGCTTTTACTTTTTAACAATAGGCCGCAATCTGTAGTAATTACTTCATTAATGTCGTGCCAAGCTAACTGGTAATTTTTGTAATGATTGGTTGATTTTATTCCGTCCTCGTCGAAGGTAAGGGTTACTTCAGAGCCTGACGCTCTGCTAAGCATTTGCCTTGTTACCCACCAAGGGCGGCGATAATAAAAAGCAATGCACTCAAGTAAAGCTAGCATAAGCAAGAATGTACCAAGGTAATGATCGCCTAAACCATAAATGCCAAATAACCCTAAAACCACAAGTAGCGCCAATAAAAAGTATTTAGGTTGTGCACGCTTACTATAAGGCAGCGATTGGTCGAAGCATTCATAAAAATAAGGTTTATCGAGTTTATAAGTTGTTGTAAAGACCATGTGTTTGCACTTAAAAGCTATTTTTTATTATTTTAGCTTAATGCGAAGCTTAAAAGGGGAAATGACTAGAAACTATTTATATTTTAGGCATAAAAAAACGACCCGTAGGTCGTTTCTTAGCTAAATAAATAATATTAGCAATTTGTCTCTTCGGCATTAACGCCTTCTTTTACTTCTTCACAGGTATCTTCTACCTTGTTTTGAACATCTGTCACGGCTTCGTCAATACGCTCACCGGCTTCTTCTGCATGATTGTCTTCACAACCCATAATAAATGCACTTGCGAATAGACCAATAGCTGCTGCTTTAAGTGTTGATGATTTCATAATGTAATTCCTTGTATATAAATTTAAAAAGAGAGTTCGTTGTTTCTTATCTACCTGGGGCTTTTACCACGTAAAGCGCCAGAGACAAGTGAAATAACCAGTAAAACTAAAAAGATAAAAAATATGATCTTAGCAATTCCTGCTGCGGCTCCTGCAATACCACCAAATCCTAAAACGGCTGCGATTAGTGCGATCACCAAAAATGTAATTGTCCAGCGTAACATTGTCATCTCCTTGATTTATCTAAGTGTTAAAGTGTTGTTTTTATATAAGCGAGTAATGTGCCAGCATTTTATTTTGTTTTAAATCAAAGGCTTATTTCTGTTTTTCGCGATTGGCTTTATATTGAGTTGGTAATTTTTACGATCTTATCGGTAACTTATTCACAGTTGTCTCTGATGAGATAATAAATAGTTGTTGCTGCTCTTTTCTTTGGTAAGACCAATTAACATTTGTTTTGAAGGTTATTAGTGGGTTAGTACAGTAGGTTTGTTTTATATGTGTTTTTACAAAGTATTAATGTTTTTATATATTCTTTGTTTATAACGAACATTTTTAGCATCTATATATCTGGGTTAAATAAGCTATTTTAGATGGTGTTAACTTTATTGGTGATATGTTACTTTTAGATTAATTGGTTTTACCAATTTACAACTTGTAGACAAAATAATAGTTTTTGTTACTATTGGTGAATAGTTATTTAAATAAACCGATTTTTTATGTGTTTGGTTTTAAACAGGGGAGAATTATGGATATAGGGGCTTTACTCACAACTGCAGGCAATTTAATGCTAACAGGCATGGTGGGTGTGTTTGTATTTCTTTCTTTATTGATTGGTGCAGTGACACTCATGTCTAAGCTGGCTAGCAAGTTTTCTCAGCCAGAACTAGCAGCATCACAGAGAACACCATCTTTTAAATCTCAAGGTGTGCCAAATGAGCACATCGCTGCAATTAGTGCTGCCATTGCTCAGTACAAAATAAATAATAATTAGAGGAGCATACCAATGGCTAAATTAAAAATAACAGAACTCGTACTTCGTGACGCACATCAGTCGCTCTTAGCTACCCGCATGCGATTAGACGACATGTTACCTATTGCAAAAAAAATTGATGACGCAGGTTATTGGTCTATAGAATCTTGGGGTGGAGCTACCTTTGATTCATGTATTCGTTATTTAGGTGAAGATCCATGGGAGCGTATTCGCGCGCTTAAAAAAGCGATGCCAAATACACCACAGCAAATGCTACTTCGTGGTCAGAACTTATTGGGATATCGCCATTATGCTGATGATGTGGTTGAGAAGTTTGTTGAGCGTGCTCACAAAAATGGCGTAGACGTATTTCGTATTTTTGATGCCATGAATGATGTACGTAATTTGGAAACTGCCATAAAAGCGGCGGTTAAAGTAGGGGCACATGCGCAAGGTACAATTTCGTACACAGTAAGCCCTGTACATACATTAGATATGTGGTTAACACTTGCTAAGCAGCTTGAAGAATTAGGTTGTCATTCAATTTGTATTAAAGATATGGCGGGATTGCTTAAGCCTTACGATGCAGAAGAACTCATTAAAGCGTTAAAAGAAACGGTTTCCATACCTATTGCTATGCAATGCCATGCAACAACGGGTTTAAGCACCGCTACTTATCAAAAAGCGATTGATGCCGGCATTGATATGCTCGACACAGCTGTATCGTCTATGAGCATGACTTATGGCCATTCAGCAACTGAAACAATTGCTGCAATTGTGGAAGGGACCGAGCGTGATACCGGGCTTGATTTAAACCACCTAGAAGAAATTGCCGCTTACTTTAGAGACGTGCGTAAAAAGTACGCTGCATTTGAAGGTAGTTTAAAAGGTGTCGATGGTCGTATTTTATTAGCTCAAGTGCCAGGTGGCATGTTAACTAACATGGAAAACCAGCTTAAAGAGCAAGGTGCTGCTGATAAACTAAATGAAGTGCTACTTGAAATTCCACGAGTACGTGAAGATTTAGGCTTTATTCCACTCGTTACACCTACCTCACAAATTGTTGGTACTCAAGCGGTATTAAATGTACTCACAGGTGAGCGTTATAAAACCATTACTAAAGAAACTGCTGGCGTATTAAAAGGTGAGTATGGTTCAACACCTGCACCAATGAATAAAGAGCTTCAAGAGCGCGTACTTGATGGCAGTGAAGCAATTACCTGTCGCCCTGCAGATATTATTAAACCTGAACTTGAAACTTTAGAAGCTGAGTTAAGCAAGCTTGCGCAGGAGCAAGGGCTAACTTTAGCCAATGAGCAAATTGATGATGTGCTTACCTATGCATTATTTCCACAGATTGGTTTGAAATTTATTAAAAACCGTAACAATCCTGATGCATTTGAGCCTGTTCCTAGCGCTGATGATAACGCCAATAAAGCACCTGAAAAATCAGCGGCAAACAATAAAAGCGTTAAGGCAGAGCAATACAGCGTTAAAGTAGACGGTAAAGTATACGATGTCGTGGTTGCTCAAGGTGGTGAGCTTAAAGAGGTGACGTTAAAAGACTCAGAGCATATTCCACAGTCAGCATCGGTTGCCTCGGGTGAAACTCTAAATGCACCACTGGCCGGTAATATTTTTAAAATTAAAGTAAAACCCGGTCAGGTAGTCAATGAAGGTGATGTGGTAATTATTATGGAAGCCATGAAAATGGAAACCGAAGTACGCGCTATGCATACCGGTACGATTGCTGAGGTGCTTGTTTCTGAGGGCGATTCAGTGTCAACCGGCGATGCAATGATTGCACTAGCTTAAGGAGTAAATAGAGGATGGATGGTATTTTAAACCTCTGGCATGCCACAGGCATTGCTAACTTTACATTTCCTGGGCTGATCATGATTGCCGTTGGTTGTTTGCTATTATTTTTAGCAATTGCCAAAAACTTTGAGCCGTTATTGCTACTGCCCATTGGTTTCGGAGCTATTTTAACTAATATTCCAGTAGCTGGTTTATCAGATCCAGGTGGCTTACTTTACTATGTTTATTATGTTGGTATTGATACCGGTATTTTTCCGCTATTAATATTTATGGGAGTGGGGGCCTTAACTGATTTTAGTGCCTTAATTGCCAACCCGCGTATGTTGCTATTAGGTGCGGCAGCGCAGTTTGGTATTTTTGCGACGTTATTTGGCGCTATTTTACTTAACTTTATTCCGGGATTTGAATTTAGCTTACAAGATGCTTCTGCAATTGCGATTATTGGTGGTGCAGATGGGCCAACCGCTATCTTTTTAGCGTCAAAGCTGGCCCCTGATTTACTGGGCGCTATAGCGGTGGCTGCGTACTCGTACATGGCGTTGGTTCCTATTATTCAGCCACCTATTATGCGTGCGTTTACAACGCCTGAAGAACGTAAAATTCAAATGCCAGAACTGCGTAAAGTATCTAAAAAGGAAAAAATTATTTTCCCACTGATGGTGCTTACCTTAACTGCTATATTCTTACCTGCGGCAATTCCGCTGGTTGGTATGTTCTGTTTAGGTAACTTAATGCGTGAGTCGGGTGTAGTTGATAGGCTCAGCAACAGTGCGCAAAACGAAATCATTAATATCACCACCATATTTCTAGGACTTGCAGTGGGCTCTAAGCTTGCTGCCGAGCAGTTCTTAACAGTAGAAACTATTGGTATTTTGGTACTGGGTGCACTGGCGTTTGCTATTGGTACAGCCTCAGGTGTATTTATGGCTAAAGGCTTAAATAAGATATCAAAAACCCCCATAAACCCATTAATTGGTGCTGCGGGTGTATCCGCTGTGCCTATGGCAGCACGTGTTGTTAATAAGGTTGGGCTTGAAAATAACCCGCATAACTTCTTATTAATGCATGCCATGGGGCCTAATGTTGCAGGGGTGCTTGGTAGTGCTGTTGCGGCAGGTATTTTACTAGCTCTTGTGGGTTAAATATAATTTAGACTCAACCTATTAGCGCAGTTTACTGCGCTTTTTTTTGCATAAAATTCACTGTTTTGACTTAAGCGGTTTCTTGTATAGGGTTTTTTGTTTAAAGTAATCACTCTTCATTTTTTAAAGGGCTGTCAAAATGTTACACACTCCGCTGGCAAAATATCTCTCGAATGTAAGCAAACTTGTTTTTGGCTGTATGGGTTTGGGAGGCGCATGGAATAAAGATGCGATTACCAGTGCGCATTTACAACAAACTCATTCATGCATAGATGCCGCCATTGAAGGCGGAATTAATTTTTTCGATCATGCTGATATTTATACCTTAGGCAAAGCCGAACATGTTTTTGGTCAAGCTTTGGCTGAGCGACCAGAACTTAGAGAGCAAATGTATATTCAGTCTAAGTGTGGTATTCGCTTTGCTGATGATCAAAACCCACAACGTTATGACTTTTCAGCTGATTGGATTGAGCGCTCGGTAGAAGGCTCATTAAAACGATTAAATACTGAATATTTAGATATACTTATGTTGCATCGTCCTGATCCTTTAATGGAAGTAGAGGAAGTTGCACAAGTATTTAGTTGTTTAAAAGAAAGTGGCAAAGTGCGTCATTTTGCGGTGTCTAATATGTCGCAATATCAAATACGGTTTTTGCAACGCGCTTTAGATATGCCGATTGTGGCCAATCAAATCGAAGCGAGTTTACAAAAACATCAATGGGTTGATGAAGGCGTTTATGTGGGTAATGCCGATGGCAAGGATATTAACTTTACCCCAGGCAATATTGAATATTGCCGTGAGCATGAAATTCAGATTCAAAGTTGGGGCAGTTTATGCCAAGGCTTATACTCTGGTGGTGATTTATCAAAGGCCTCGCCTGCAGATATTAATACCAGTATTTTAGTCAGTAAGCTTGCCATACTTTATGGTACAACAGTAGAAGCTATCGTATTAGCATGGATGCTGCGCCACCCAGCATCAATTCAACCAATTATTGGCACTACTAACATAGAGCGAATAAAAGCATCCTGTGATGCGGTTAATGTTAACTTAAGTCGTGAGCATTGGTATGAGCTATATATCAGCGCGAAAGGCTGCGCTTTACCATAACCTAGTGTAGGGTGATGATATGAACATATTTGTTATTATAATTAGCTTAGTCATTGCTTTGGTGATCATTATTCCGTTACTGGAAAAATACCAAAGTAAAATGGGGCTTGAGAGCGCTACTAAATATAGTAAGTATATTTGGCCACTGGTGATGATCTCTTTGGTTGTGCAGCTTATTTATGTACTCGTAAATTAACTCTGAAATCTAGCACCAAGCAGCTTAGATACAATGGGTAATTCGTGAAACTATTCAAATATCTATGCTGGTTGGTATAATCATCACACACAAAAAAGCCTTTGCCGGTTACCCTGCAAAGGCTTTTTTATTTAATCATTAAAACTCTTTATTTAAGTGCCAACTGAAGTTCTCGGTTACGCTCAAGTTGCGCAATAAAGTTATCAGCAATAGGCTTAAACTTAGCAAGCTCTGAGCGTGGTAATGGCTCAGATTTAGGTAGTTTTACAGTTTTAGGGTTACGGTGAACACCGTTAACCAAAAACTCATAATGTAAATGCGCCCCAGTTACTCGACCTGTTGAGCCTACAGTACCAATTTTCTCACCTTGTTTAATTTTTTGCCCTGTTCTAACTAGGCGTTTATTAAGGTGTAAGTACTTAGTAACATACTGTGTACCATGGCTTATAAATACGTAATTACCGTTATATTTACTGTAACCCGCTTTAATGACTTTACCATTACCTGATGATACAACAGGCGTACCTGTACGCGCAGCGTAGTCAATACCTCGGTGTGCTTTTACTTGTCCTGTAACAGGGTGTAAGCGGCGAGGATTAAAGCTTGAGCTAATATATTTAAAGTTTACCGGTGCACGTAAGAAGGCTTTTTTCATACTGCGCCCTTCAGGCGTATAAAAATTACCGTCGGTGTGTCGAATTGCTGTGTAGCGTTCACCTTGGTTTATAAATTCTGCGGCAATAATTTTACCGGTGCCAATAAATTCACCGTCAACAAAATGAGATTCATATATTAAGCCAAATTCATCACCTTTACGGATGTCATTTGCAAAATCCACGTCCCAACCAAATATATCGGCAAAGTTCATTATTTGGCGCTCACTTAAACCAGCAGCAATCGCTGATGTCCAAAAACTGCTAGAAATTTCACCACCGGCGGTTTTACTCAGTGTTTCTATTTCTTTGCTGTCAATTGAAGTATCGTATTGGCCTTCGTCATTTAGGGTGACAAATAAGGTATCTGTTTTAGATATAACGTAACGTAACTGAGCCAATGAGCCATCTTTTGCAGTAGCAAAGCTTAGTGTTTCACCTGGGTGTATTTTGGTAAGTTTACGTGTTTCAGCGTTCGTATTAACCAGTTTGTAAAGCGTTTGCGCAGAAAAACCAGCGCGCTTAAAAATGATCGCTAAATTGTCACCGTTTTTAACAAGGTGATCGACAAAATCATATTCTGGAAGCTTTTGTGCTGCTTGCTCTGAATTTAAGTCAGTGAGTTTTTCGTTTTCACCTACTTTTATTTGTAATTCGTAACGCTTACCAATCTCTAGCGTGTTCTCGCTATTGTCTTTGGATGCAGTGGCTTTTTCAGAAGGTAAAAAGGCTAAGGCAACAATAGCAGAAACCAAACCTAGAATAAGCATTTTGTGTTTTTTGGGGAGCGTGTTAACCACGTGGACCATAACGTGCCTTTTTCTGCTGTCAAGATAATAAATAGATTATATTGCAGGATATAACGAATAATCTATGAATACTAGTATTTTGTAGATTTAAACTCGCGTTAAATTAAGCTAAAATCATAGGGTATTCAGGCTGTTTGTGTGTAAAGTTGAATAACAGCACTATTTTATATTCTTGGATACTTTGCTTTTTCATCGTAATGTTAAATTAGCTTTTAAAACGATTTAATTGCGAGAAGTGATTAATTTACAAACTGTTTTTTGGTTTGTTATAAACACTTCTAGTGTATTATTAATCGCTCGTTTATATCCCTTTTTAGAACGTACGCCCTGCATTATAGTTGATGCTGCGATTAGTTAAAAAAGTTGTTCTAATTAAGTGGAAATTTGTTATGTTAGCTAAATAGTTTTATTTGCTTTGTTATAACGCGCTAGCAATAAATCGTGAGCATATTACACCCCTTCGTTGTCAGAATTTTTTGGAGTAACACACAGTGGATTTACAAACCGCTCTAGCAGAGATAAAACGCGGTGCAGAAGAGATATTAATTGAAGATGAGTTAGTTGAAAAATTAAAGTCGGGGAAAAAGCTAAAAATTAAAGCTGGTTTCGATCCTACGGCTCCAGATTTGCACCTAGGTCACACTGTACTAATTAACAAAATGAAAACCTTTCAAGATTTAGGTCATGAGGTTATTTTCTTAATTGGTGACTTCACCGGTATGATAGGCGATCCAACGGGCAAAAATGTTACCCGTAAGCCACTGACTCGTGATGATGTGCTTGCTAATGCTGAAACCTATAAAGAACAGGTTTTCAAAATTTTAGACCCAGCTAAAACAACCGTCGCTTTTAACTCTACCTGGATGGAGACATTGGGCGCGGCTGGAATGATAAAATTAGCAGCTCGCCAAACTGTGGCACGCATGCTTGAGCGTGATGACTTTAAAAAGCGCTATGCTGGCGGTCAATCTATCGCAATCCATGAGTTTTTATACCCACTAGTGCAGGGCTGGGATTCAGTCGCACTTGCGTCTGATGTTGAGCTAGGTGGAACTGATCAACGCTTTAACCTATTAATGGGTCGTGAGCTGCAAAAAGATGAAGGTCAAAAACCACAAACTGTACTAATGATGCCTTTACTTGAAGGGACTGATGGCGTTCAGAAAATGTCAAAGTCACTAGGAAACTACATAGGTATTACTGATACGCCTAGCGACATGTTTGGTAAAATCATGTCAATTAGTGATGTACTAATGTGGCGTTACTATGACTTGCTAAGTAGCCTTTCTATTGAGCAAATTGCAGCGCAAAAACAGCGTGTAGAGCAAGGCACTAACCCGCGCGATATTAAGATTGAATTAGCGAAAGAGTTAATTGCACGTTTTCACAGTGAAGCCGATGCGCAAGCTGCTCATGATGACTTTATTCAGCGCTTTCAGAAAAAAGCACTACCTGATGAAATTCCAGAGCTGACAGTTAATATTGATGAAGACACTATTTTAATTGCTAACTTACTAAAAGAAGCTGGCTTAGTGGCGAGTACTTCAGAGGCCATGCGTATGATCAAACAAGGCGCAGTAAAGCTTAATGGCGAAGAAAAAATTACCGATACCAAATTGGAAGTAGCAAAAGGAACAACCGCTATTTACCAAGTAGGTAAACGTAAGTTTGCAAATATTACTGTGGCCTAAAGCTTCAGAGATTATAAAAACCAGCTTCGGCTGGTTTTTTTATAACTGATCAAAAAGTTAGAACAGCCCTAATAATTTCAACACTAATAATAATTAGTAGCCAAAAAAAACGGGCTTGATTTAGGGTATTGAGTAGCTTTGGCACATCATCAGCACTTGGCAAGCGTTCTACACCGACCCGCATTTTATTGAAACGCTGCTCAATATAAATAGCAGGCCCACCAAGTTGCACCCCTAAAGATGCAGAGCACACACTTAGTAACCAACCTGTATTTTTTTGATAAAAATGTCGGCCATAATGCTTAATATAATGCATGCTTTTTTTACTGGCTTTAAGTGAAGCTATTGTCAGCGCGAGTAACCGCATGGGAATGTATTCAATAATAAAAAGAATCAGTTTAAGCGGCGTCAAAAAAGAACTGTCGGGAGCTATATCAGTGCGCCACGCTTGTTGGGTTAAGGTAAGCAAGCGGTAGGCGAGAGTAGCGATGGGGCCCAATAGTAAAAAAATGAAAATAACTACAAAATAATGACGTGCCGTTCTTAGTATGACACTTTCCATAACCGCTTTAATAATCCCTGGGTTTGAAAGTGCCTTAACTTCTCGGGCTACTAGTGGTTTTAATAATTCTCGAGCAGTTGATTTTTGATTTTTTTTGGTCAATTTCGCAATACGTATCGCTTTTTTATTTATGCTACTGCTTTCTAGGCACAAGTATAAAATAAGACCGAATAGTAGTTCAGGGTAAAAGGCAAACTCCAGCAGTAAAACCACAATAATCATAATCACAGTTAGAACAAGTGTGCTTGCTAGTAAAGCGGCTAAATAATGATATTGTTTGCTGTCTGCTTTTTTATAAACACGCTGGCCAATTGCGTTAAAAATGGCAGAAAGTATATGATTAGGGTGATACCAGCTGACTAAAGGTAAAAAGCGCTCAGCTAGGAGCGCACAAATAAATACAATAAAGTCCAAATGATTTTGAACAATATTATTGAGCATTTACAGCGTAACCGCTGTTAACTTTTCTAGTAATGCCACAACCATTTTTGATGAATTAATAGAGGCTGTTTCTAAGTACTCTTCAAATGATTGCGGTGACTCTTTGCCAGCAATATCAGACATTGAGCGAATAACAACAAATGGTGTGTTAAGTGCAAAACACGTTTGTGCAATTGACGCACCTTCCATTTCTACTGCTAGCATTGTAGGGAAGTCATTGCGTGTTTTTTCAATACGAACAGGGTCACACATAAATGAGTCACCAGTACAAATTAAACCAACAAGCGTTTTTACTTCGCTGATTTGTGCAATTGTTTGCTCAGCGGCTTCTACTAGCTTAGGGTGTGCTGTAAAGCCTGCAGGCATTTGTGGTACTTGGCCAATTTCGTAACCAAACGCTGTTACATCTACATCGTGATGACGAACTTCTGATGAAATCACTACATCGCCAACGTTAAGCGAAGGGTCGAAACCACCGGCAGAGCCTGTGTTAATAACACAATCAGGCTTAAAGTTATCGATAAGTAAAGTGGTTGCAATAGTTGAAGCAACTTTACCAATGCCTGATTGCACTAAAGTAACAGTATTACCAGCAAGCTCACCAGTATAAAACGTAAAGCCTGCTTTGGTTAAAACCTGTGGATTTTGCATCGCTTCGCGCAAAATTTTAACTTCTGGCTCCATGGCGCCAATAATACCAACATTCATAGTGTTAAATTCCTAAGTTTGAATAGCCTGATTATACGTGAAGTCTGCTATAAAAAACAAAAAAGCGAGTCATTTAAAATGCTCGCTTTAATAGATTGCTTTAACTCAGTAGTTATATTTCAGCAAGGGCGGTTGAATGTGCTTTTGCTTGAGAAGGTGATAATACCGCAGGCTTATGGACTCTAGTACGAGTCGGGCGTGCAGGTTGTGATTTAGCAGGCTTGCCTAATTTAAACATAATGGCATCGCGAACTTCACTTGGGCGGTAGCCTGACTTTACTTTCATACGAATATGTGGAATGCCAGCGGCTTCTAATGCACCGTTAACAAACCAATCACGCTGTGCTTTGTGACCATCTTTGTTGGCATTATTAACTAAGTCAACCGCAGCCACTATGGTCATTTTTTCTTTGTCGACTAACACAAAGTCGAGCTGTTTGTTTTTTGCTTTAGCTAATGCCGCACGTTTAGATTTGACAGATAGACCTTGTTTACAGTCAATCACATCTATTAGTTTAACGCGACTAACAATTTTATATTGGTCGCCAACAGCGCGTTCTAATAAATTCAGAAACGCCCCTTCTACTTGGGTAAATACACTTTGCTTACGAGTAAAAGGATAAGGGTTTCCGCCGTCATCACTAAATTTTGACGCAACTACAGATGCCCCAACAACTAGCACTAATATTAATAATAAAGCGAATTCCATACGGTAACTCCATAACAACAAATTGACACTGCTTTTCTAAAGCAATTTATGTGCCCAAATAGTTGTTATGGTTATTTTAGATGCCGTTGGTGTTTATAGTGCTGTGTATCCGCCCTCTATACCTTTTACTGCAATCGCAACGGCATCATGCGCATGCAGAGATTCATAGTGGTTAATTTGTAAAAAATAGTCGCTAAACTGTTTTGCTTCTAAGGTAGTTTTAATTTTTCGTGCTGCGTCTTCACAAAACATCAAGTTTTGACCATTTAAACGAGCAAACTCTTGTTCGTCTTCACGTTTTACCGCGGCTTGTACTGGTGTTTTAAGCTCATCTTCTAGTAAGTTTATTAAGTTAACTACATCAAACGCTTGAATGTTTTGATCTAGCTTTACTTTAACATTAGCAATAGAACGCTGTGAATGCGGGGTTGCTACAATGCCTTGAGTTGTTCCAAGCCACTCTAAAACCTCTGATTGAGTTAGTGTTTCTTGAGCAAACTTTTCGCTAAACGCATTTTGAATAAGTTGACGAGCAAGGGCTGCAGAGCAGGGGCAGGTTGATGAGTAAGTAACATCAACACTTAGCTCAAAACTAATAACACCTTGGTTTATAGTACTGGTAAGTACAACTGGGTAGCTTTTCCAGCCGGCTTTGCCACTAAGTAATGATTTACGGCGCAGCGGTAATTCAAATTTAAATTCGATTTGTGCTTTATCGCTTAAGCCTTTATGGCTGGTGATAAAGGTATCTAATGCTTGTGCTAAGGTGTGCGGGTTGACCTGTTGCTCCGTTGAGAGGTGATCAAGTGCTAAAAACAGACGCGACATGTGGATGCCTTTGGCATCTTCTTGGTGTAAATTAACAAAAGCGCGAGCTTTTGCATTAACAGTAACTGGAGCTAAATCAAGAGATTCAAAAATAAAAGGCAGCTCTATATCGCCCATTCCTACCCAGTCTAATTTACCTGTTTGTAATGCTGCAGCTGTGTTAGCAATATCTGGCATAGTCGTTTGCATGATACGTTACTCGTTATTTGCAATATTTAAAACATCCCATTTTACACTAAATAAAGAATTGCTGAAATGCAGCAAATAACAGCAAACATGAAATTTTACTGTTTTTATCGCACAACATGAAAATAGCTGATAGAAAATGCTAAAATTAGCTTTTAATTATACTTACTTATAAAAACTAAGCATTTAGCCAAGAGAAACACTGATATATGACAGATTCTTCTTTGAACCCGTGGGTTCGAGTACTTTCCAGTTCAATAACTCGTTTTGGTGAGTTTAAAACTGCAGCTATTTGCTATGCATTATTACTGACGGTATCGATGGTTTTATCGAGTATGTTTTACTATGTTGCTATTGGAGAAGTGAACTTAGTTGATATATTAGCTATAGTATTTTTTACCTCAGTTGTTTCTCCTTTGGTGATTAGCGTACTGCTAAACTCTATTCGGCAACTTGATGCCTCTTATGCCTATTTAGATAGTGCCACAAAACAAGAAAAGCTTTTAAATCAAACTCTCAAAGACAATATTAATCGTTTAAACATTGAAATTGACGAACGTAAAATGGCCTTCCATGCCAAGCATAGGGCAATAGAAGAGCTCAGACGTGAAATTGCAGAGCGTAAAAAAACGCAACAAGAGCTCGCACAACAAGGTATGTTACTGCGCTCTATTGTAGACTCCTCACCAGATTTATTTTATTACCGTGATAACAATGGGGTGTTTGCCGGTTGTAATAAAATGTTTGAAGAGGTGATGGGCAAAACCAGTGGAGAATTAATTGGCAAAGCCGCAGAAGAGATATTTCCAAGCCACTTTTTATCTGAAGTATTAAGAACCGATGAGCAGGTTGAACGCACTCATCAAGGTTTAACTATCGATGTAGAATATTCTGTAAATGGTGAAATAAGATGGTTTGAACTGAGAAAGCTTCCCTTCATAAATGAGCAGGGCGATTACATTGGTTTGCTAGCCTTTGGCCGTGACATTACCAGCCGTAAAGAAGCCGCGCAGGCACTGGAGACTGCTTATAAAGATAAAGGAAAATTTATTGCCACCTTGAGCCATGAATTACGCACTCCGCTCAACGGTATCGTTGGCTTAACTCGGATGCTATTGGATACTGAACTTAATAAACAGCAGCGTAGTTGGTGTAATACGGTGTTTTCAAGTGCAGAGACATTGGGTAATATATTTAACGATATTATAGATTTAGATAAGATAGATCGTGAGCAATTAGATATTGCTGCCAACGAAATTAATGTTTCTGACTTTATTAATGACGTGGTTAACTTTGCAGGCCTCATTGCGGAGCAAAAAGAGCTTTCTTTTGAAGTAAAACGCTCTGGAACACTCGATATATATGCTCTACTTGACCCCACTCGTTTACGCCAAGTGGTATGGAACTTAATTAATAATGCGGTTAAATTTACCCAGCACGGTAGTGTCACCTTAGATTGCGGTAGAGAAAACCGTGAAGATGGTCCATGGCTTATTATAAAAATACTTGATACCGGTGAAGGGATCCCGCAAGAACAACTTACACGCATTTTTGATATGTACTACAAAGCACCTGATCTTAAAGGGACCAATGCGATTGGTTCAGGTATTGGCTTAGCCGTAACAAAAGCGTTAGTAAGTGCTATGAAAGGCATTATAACTGTTAATAGTACCCCAGGAGAGGGCAGTTGCTTTACCGTTCAAATTCCGCTGAATTTATGTAGTGCACCTACCGAGCATAGTTATGTGGGACGTAGCTTATATATTTTATTAGTGGAAGATGTACCACTTAATGCTGAAATCGCAACTAACCTATTAGAACAGCGTGGGCATGAAGTGTTGTGGGCTGAAACGGGTGAAGATGCTTTATCGTTTGTAGAGACCGAAGATGATCTTGATTTAGTATTGCTTGATATGCAGCTTCCAGATATTAATGGTGATGAAGTAGCAAGGCAAATACGCGCACAAAGCCATTTTGATCAGCTACCTATTGTGGCACTTACCGCCAATGTTCGCAGTGCTGAAGAAGAGCTTGAGGGAATTTCTATTCAAGGAGCGTTAGCTAAACCAATAAACACTAGCAAATTAGATAATATGCTCGCTGAACTCTTTGGTATTAAACAAGCGCAAACCGAGGCTCCTCAACGAGTAGTTAATCAAGAGTTGTTAAAACAAATAAATACTGACTTGTTAGATGTTGAAACCATTGAAGACTTTGTAAATTCGATGGGCGTTGAAGTATTTAAACGCAGTAGTCAGTTGTTTAAAAAGCTAAATCCGCAATACCAACATGAGCTATTAGAATCATTAAAAACAGCAGACAGAGAAGAATATAAATCCGTTGCGCATAAGTTAAAAGGTGCCGCTGGTTCGGTAGGTCTGAATGATGTGCAGTTGCATGCAAAGCAAATGGAGCATGGTGCGCTGGAACAAAGTGATGAAGTATTAACAGTTTGGCTTGATGAATTAGCAGACAAAATAAATGAAGGACAACAGGCCCTTCATTTATTTTTACAACAATTAGAATAAAAAACTAATTAGCTGTCGATTTTACCAATGAAGCGGTAACCTTCACCATGAATGGTGCTGATCAACTCAGACGTTGAATTGTCGCTTTCAAAGTGCTTACGAATACGTCGAATAGTAACATCAACTGTACGGTCGTTAGCGCGAAGTTCACGGCCAGTCATGTGTTTAATTAGTTGCTCACGGCTAAATATACGACCTGGTGAGTCAAGCATTAAACGCAGTGCTCTGTATTCGCCTTTCGGTAGACGTTTTGCATCTCCATTTGGAGAAGTAAGGCAACGACTGTTTTCGTCAAGTTCCCAACCATTGAAGGTTATCACGCCATTGGTTTCAATAGCTGATTCTTCACCACCTAGTGCGGTACGCGTAATTAAGTTACGTGCACGAATAGTTAATTCACGTGGGTTGAAAGGCTTAGTAATATAGTCATCAGCACCAATTTCAAGACCTAAAATACGGTCTACATCGTTGTCACGGCCTGTTAAGAAAATAAGACCAACTTTGCGTTTTTGGCGTAATTCGCGAGCTAGAATAAGCCCGTTTTTACCTGGCAGGTTGATGTCCATAACTACAAGATTGACGTCATCGTTATTTGTAAGCTTATCATGCATATCATCGCCATCAATGGCTTCAATAACTTTGTAACCTTCAGCTTCAAATAAACTAACGAGGTTCAGTCTAGTTACGTCTTCATCCTCTACGATCAGAATGACTGGCGTTTGCATCTTTAATTAACCTTTTTGGAGTGTGTTTTATTTATAAAATCGGCATGATTATCAGAGCCGACTACTAGAATTATAGGATTATATCTAAATGTTAACAAGTAAAAACAAATTAGATATAAACAGCTGCGTGCCCAAACCTACTATGACGTATTATTAAAAACCGCGGCTTAATTGATACTTAACGTTGAATGTATAATTTGAATTGTAGAGTCGAAGCCATTTCCCTTTAATAATTGATACATCCATCAACCACCTAAAGATACTTAAAATAATCAGACTAATTCAAAACGGAATTATATCACTTTCCAACTTTTCATCAATGTATGTGATATGTAAAACACAATTAAGTTCCTCAATTGTGTGAAATACAGCATTAATGATACAACTGTTTAGTTGGTTATGTCTTAGTATGGTCATAAAGTTGTAATTCAAGTGGGTAAAAGCGTTCTTTCGCTTTTAGAGTGTAATAATAAATCGGGCGCCTTGCTGATACTCGGTATCTAACACAACTTCTCCGGCTAATGCTTGAGTCACTAAATTGTAAACCAAATGCATTCCTAAACCACTCGCCCCTTGGCCGCGCTTTGACGTTACAAATGGGTCAAATATTTTTGCTCGTATACTATTTTCAACACCTAGCCCGTTGTCGGTGTAGGTAATTTGTGTTTTTGTTTTCGTTACCACAATATCAATCTGTACTTCATTGTCATCGCCAGCTTCAAAGCCGTGCAGCAGGGAATTTAAAATAAGCTGATGGAATACTTGCTGTAGTGGTCCTTTTTTACTTTCAACGGTTAAATCTGTTGGACAATTTATAAGAACTTTTGGGTTTTTAAGTTTTAGCTCTTGCCCCATAGACAGTAGCGTGTCGTTAATTAAGTGTTGTAAATTAACAGTGCTGGTTATTTCATCATCTTTGAGCACCGCAACTTTTTTAAAGTTAGAAATAAGTTCTGCAACGCGGTTTAAGCTGCTATAGATTAGGTCTAAGTTTTCAATACCATCATTAGTAAATTGCTCAAATTGACTCGCGGTTAATGATTTATTATGAAAATTAACCTGTAGCTCTGCGAGTTTATCTCGCAATAAAGTGGAGCCTGTAATACCAAGTCCTATCGGTGTATTTACCTCATGAGCAACCCCTGCCACCATTTGCCCTAATGAAGCCATTTTTTTGTTTTCGACAATTTGAGTTTGGTATTGGTGCATCTTTTCTAGAGTAGATAACAGCTCTTTATTGGCCTCTCTGAGCGCAATAGTGCGTTGACTCACTTTCTCTTCAAGGTTTGAGTTTAGCTGCTTAATTTCTTGTTTATCTTCTTCATGGCGCTCTATTTGCCTTTGTGTGCGTGCAAGCATTACATTTAAGCTATTAGAAAGCCGAGTTATTTCAGTGAGGTTCGTTAAAGGCGCACGCGCATAGTAATTATGTTTTTTAGCTATGTTTTGCAACAACAAGCTTAAGTTTTCAATCGGGCTGGCAATCCTTTTTTGTAGCCTTAAAATAATCAAAGAAATAAAAATAAGTATTAAAGCCATAATAACGATATCAATTATAATCTTTTTAGTTATTAGCTGATTTAAGTTATCTAAGCTGCCTCTAATATAGACATAGCCAAGCAGCTGTTCATTATTGAGTATTGGGGTAATGTACTCAATGTACTCATCGCTAACTTGTGGTTCAGCAAAGTCATAAATGTTGTCCGTTTTAATAGGGACAGGTGGTGATTTTCGGGCATTAAAGCTGGTAAAAAACACTGGTTTATTGGTTTGCTCATCTAAGGCATATATATGTAAATTTGTAACGGATGATACTTGTTGAAGCAGCTTTAAGCGCCTTTCTTCTGCAGGCCTATTTTTATTTAGTAATGAGGGCATCGCGTCAAATGCAATAATCTCAGATACCAACACAAGTTTACTAATGAGCTGTTTTCTTTGCTCTTGTGCGCTTAAGTAGGTAGAAATTGAAAGCGATAATAACAAACAGATAGCTGTTATAAGCATGATAGTTTTAAACAATATGCTACGAATGCTATTTTGCTTTACAGTTTTGGGCATTGCGAGAAGGTCATCCGTGTCAATTGTGAATCTAATAGGTAATAGTTTAGCAAAAACAGAAAAAAGTGAAGTAAAAAGATTAGCTTAATTACACTTTTTATTTTTAGCTAATCTACTTATAAAACATAAATATTTGGCTAAAATAGCCCATATTTATGTTTTGACAGGATATTAATAACTTTTTTAGCTACTGTATACGGCAAATTTATTGTTTTTAAATACTGTGTGGTAGCTGTCAAATTGGGTTTCTAAAATAGGTGGGTATTTTAAAAAGCTATTAGCTACTATAGTCAGTTTGCCTGCCTTAGTTAAATGTTGCTTGGCATGGGTTAAAAAAGATTCCGCAACGCTGTAGTCAGTTGCAATCCCAGTATGGAAGGGCGGGTTGCTAATAATTAAATCAAACTTGCCAGTAATATTATTTAAACCATCACTGAGTATGGCTTCACCGTTTACATTATTTAACTTAAGCGTTTGTGTTGTTGCATAGGCTGCAAGTGCACTTACGTCACTACAGGTAAATGTCAGAGCTGGAGTTTTTAGACCTAAAAAAGTAGCAATAAGCCCTGCGCCACAACCAAAATCAAGGACTTTTCCGTGTTTTAAGTTAGGAGCATTTTCTAGTAGCATTTTCGTTCCAGCATCTAGCGCACCATGATTAAACACGCCCGGAATACTGACCGCTGTAAACTCAATATCCCTTACACTTACAGTAAACTCTTTATGGTAAGTACTAATATCAAACGTGCTATTGAGAGTTAGTTCTGAAAATGAATATAAAACACAATGTTTTGCTGAGTCTATTTTATTACTAAACTCGGCCTTACCGGCGAGTTGCTTTTCAATTGACTTAACACCGCTCTTGTTTTCGCCAACAACGAGTAGCTCTGCATCTTTGCTTATCACAGCACGTATGTTGTCTAACGCCATTAATAGCTCAGGTTTAGATTTAGGGTAATAAAGTATTACCAAATCATAATCGCCCGAATTAATTGTGTGGCTGATGGTTACGTCAATACCCGGTATGTTTTTTGCAAATTCACCATTAGCGTGATTATAACTAAAAGCGGTTATTTTACTTTGTGGATTGAGCGTTTTTAGCTCATTTAAAAAGCCATCTTGAACAAAGTTGACCACCAATATTGATTTACCTTTTAACTCTTCACTGTTACGAAGTAATAGTAGGCTCGGATTGGTTAATACGCTCATAAATGGCTTTACCTTACTTAATTATTTAATTAACGGTTACTTAGTACGTTCGAACATTAAATCCCATACGCCATGACCTAAACGCTGACCACGCTGTTCAAATTTAGTCAATGGACGTAAATCAGGGCGGGGGACATAGTCGTTAGTCTCAGATTGGTTTTTGTAACCTGGGGCTGCTTGCATCACTTCTAACATATGCTCTGCGTAGTTTTCCCAATCGGTTGCCATGTGAAATACGCCACCGATTTTTAATTTAGAGCGAAGTTTTTCAGCAAACTCAGTTTGTACAATGCGACGCTTGTGGTGACGCTTTTTGTGCCATGGATCAGGGAAAAATAATTGTAAGGTTGATAAGCTTTCATCGCTTATACAATCAGCAAGAACTTCTATTGCATCGTGTTCAAACACACGCAGATTAGTAACGCCAGCTTCGTCAGCATCCATTAAACATGCGCCAACGCCTGGGCGATGAACTTCTATGCCAATAAAGTTAAGATGTGGTGCATTTTTTGCCATTTCAACCAATGACTTGCCCATACCAAAACCAATTTCTAGGACTACATCATTGTCATTGCCAAAAACTTCGCTTAAATCAAGTAGGCCGTTTTTATGCTCAAGCCCCATTGTTGGCCAGCATTTTTCGATTGCAGCAGCTTGGCCTTTGGTTAATCGACCTTCGCGTTTTACAAAACTGCGAATAGTGCGGATATACTTACCTTCTTGCTTAGCTTGCTCAAGGTTGTTGTTACTTGATTCACTCATATTATTGGCCTGACAAAACAATGTGTTTAAAAATGGTTGCGTATTATCCCTGACCAGCGCTAGGTTGACAAGCATTAGGGCGTTATAGCTTGATCTTTTCAGTCACTACAATAGACTGAGCCGCCATTGAGCATTAGTAAAAAAGTAAATATGTTGGATTTAAAAAAACAGCAGTCAGATTGGTTTTCCAACCAAGTAGTTGACTGGTATCACCTTCATGGGCGCAAAACGTTACCATGGCAATTAGCTAAAACGCCTTATAAAGTGTGGGTATCTGAGGTGATGTTACAGCAAACTCAGGTTGTCACTGTTATTCCTTATTTTGAAAAGTTTATGCGAAGCTTTCCCGATATTATTGCTTTAGCAAATGCTGATGAAGATCAGGTTTTGCATCATTGGACAGGTTTAGGTTATTACGCTCGTGCACGTAATTTACATAAAACCGCTAAAATAGTTCGAGATAAATACCAAGGTCAGTTTCCTAGCACGCTTGAAGAAGTAATGGATTTACCCGGAATAGGGCGCTCTACTGCGGGGGCTGTTTTATCATTATCTTTGGGGCAGCATCACCCTATTCTTGATGGCAATGTTAAAAGAGTGCTTGCTCGTTTTTTCATGGTTGAAGGTTGGTATGGAGTTAAAAAAGTAGAAAATCAGCTTTGGCATTTAAGTGAACAACTCACTCCTAAAAATAATGTTACAGAGTTTAATCAAGCTATGATGGATTTAGGTGCAAGCTTATGTTCGCGCAGTCGCTTTGATTGTGAGGCATGCCCATTAAATAGCCGTTGTGGTGCGTTTAACGCTGGTAAAGTTAAGGAGTTTCCTCACTCTAAGCCTAAAAAAGTAGTGCCTAAAAAAAGCTGCCACCAGTTAATTATCAAGCATAACGACAAAGTGCTCATGGAAAAGCGCCCGAACAGTGGTATTTGGGGCGGATTATTTGGATTTTTTGAATTTAATGAGTACAGCGAGCTCGAAACTTTTTTAGCGCAACAAGGGCTTAAAAGTGACCTTAATGAAGTAACGCCTTTTACTCATGTATTTTCACATTTTGAGCTGACGATTAACCCGTATGTACTTAATATTGAGAAAGCCCCGGATGTTGTTAATGACAAGCAGCTGGTGTGGTATCCACTCGATCAATCAATAGAAGTAGGGTTAGCGGCACCGACTAAAAAGTTGGTTAAACAAATTACGGCAATAGTATAGAATAGCGTTATATTTAGCATTAAGGGGAAGAATCATGGCACGTACAGTATTTTGTCAAAAGTTACAAAAAGAGGCCGAAGGCCTTGGTTTTCAGTTATACCCTGGTGAACTTGGTGAGAAAATTTTTAATAATATTTCTAAAGAAGCCTGGGGGCAATGGCAGCATAAACAAACTATGCTGATCAACGAAAAGCATTTAAACATGATGGATCCAGAGCATCGTACTTTTTTAGAAGAGCAAATGGTTGGCTTTTTGTTTGAAGGTAAAGAAGTTGAGATTGAAGGTTATAAGCCAGTAGAAAAATAAATTAACTGTGCTTAGGATAATTAATAAAAAAGGGCTATGAGCCCTTTTTTATATTGTGTATACCGATGAATATTTTAGTTAAATCAAGTCATCTTGCTGATCGTTGTTTCTAATTTGTTCTTTTAAAAACTGTGCTGCTCTTGAATATTCAATTTCAAGCTCATCTCTCATCTTAATTAATTCATCAGCTTTTATTTCATCACTTTTACACTTATCTTCAAATGACTGCGCTAAATCAGCAACAATGTTAGCTCCTACTGTCTTCGATATAGATTTTAATTGGTGGCAAGCGGATAAAATTTCAGCTTTATTGCTTTGCAGCACCGCGAAGTTAATCGCTTTAATTTGTTCTTGGCTCTGCTCTAAATACATTTTAAAAAAGCGGATTATTTTAGCGTCATCGCCATTTATATACTTATTCGCTGACTCCATATCAATAGGCATGATTGGTTTTTCGGTCGAATTCACCTGTTGTGGTTGTTTGCTATATAAGTCATTCCATTGCTTTAATGTGTCCTCAAGTGCATTTAACTCAATAGGTTTAGTAATAAAGTCGTTAATACCTACAGCTAAACATCGCTCTCTCTCTCCTTTTAGAGCATTGGCAGTAACAGCAATAATATAAGGTTGTGCGTCAATCGATTCGAGCAATGACGCTTCTTCTCTAATTTTTTCAACCATATCGTAGCCAGACATTTTTGGCATATGTAAATCGGTTAAAATGAGCGAGTAGCTATTTTTACGCCACATATCTAGGCCTTCTTCACCGTTATTAGCCACCTCTACACTGTACCCTAGTATATGTAATTGTTCGGTGAGTACCTCTTGATTTAATAGGTTATCTTCTACCAATAATACTAGCCTATTTGCTGCCAGCGCTTCTTCTGAGTTTAGGTAGTGATTCATCGTTCTGGCTTTTTTAACTTGCTTAGGTTTATGCAAACCTGCAGCCACCAAAATTGAAAGCATGAAGTTAGATTTACATAATGGAGAAGCATTAATATAAAAAATACTTTTATGATTAATTACTGCTTCATCTAATTTACTTAATACCACCATTTGCTGGTTATTATCTTCTAGTGAGTAAAGTAAACTTCTTAGTAAGGTACTAATACTATTCATGTCTTCAATGCCATCAACAACCCAAATAATATCCTTGGCATCTTGGTGAGCTTCTACATCTTGTTGTTCATGAGCATAGGTTATTTTAGCCCCCATAAATGACAAGTAACGATAAATTACTTTACCGCGCTCTGCGTCGCTGCTGACAATAATGACATGTTTACCATTAAGTGTATTTTTATGGGCAAATTCAGTTTTACCTGCAGTTGAAAAAGGCAGTTCAACGGTAAATTCACTTCCAATCCCTTCATGGCTTGTTACATGTATAGTACCAAGCATTAGCTCGGTTAAGCTTTTACAAATTGAAAGACCAAGCCCTGTTCCACCGAACTCTCGCGTAATTGAGCTTTCTGCTTGAGTGAACGGGTTGAAAATTTTTCTTAACTGAGATTGGCTCATTCCTTTACCGTTATCACTTACACAAAAACGCAATGTAAAGTGATCGGCGGTGTTATTTGCTACCTCTACTGATATTCTTACTTTCCCCTTCGTTGTACCATTGGTGCTAGTAAATTTAATGGCATTACTACATAAGTTATATAGCACTTGGCGAACCCTGCCTGAGTCGCCCATAAGGTTATTAGGAATATCGGGTGCAATTGATAAATCGAGTTCTAAATGACGGTTTTTAGCAACCGACGATAATACCTTGGCTACTTCTTCTAGTGTATCTGCAATAGAAAACGGAACAGGATCTATGTTGAGCTTTCCAGCCTCAATTTTAGAAAAATCTAAAATATCATCTAAAATACTCAGTAGCGAAAATGCGGATTCACGAATAATAGTACTAAGGCGTTGCTGAGCACCATCAAGCTCTGTTTGGCGAAGTAAATCAATGGTGCCAATAACACCATTCATTGGTGTTCTTATTTCATGACTCATGGTGGCTAAAAAGGTGGTTTTAGTTTCACTCGCCTTTAACGCTTTTTGAGTTTGTTTTTCTAATTCAAATGTTCTGCTTTGTACTTCTGTTTCCAGACTGGTTTGTAGCCTTTTTAATTCTATTTGTGCAGCTTGGTCGTCAGCTAGAACCATACTTACTTTTTTCAGCAATAAATTAATTTGTTGAGCAACGGTTTCTAACCCTCCATCAAGTTGCTCATCAAGCGTGCTTTGATAATTATCATTTTGTGTAATAGCCTTGAGTTCTTGAGTGAGAGAATCGGTATTTTTATGTAGTCGTTTTTTAATGTACTTATTAAACGCTATAGCGAATGCAAACAATGCGATCAGAGCAACAATAGCGGCAAGATATGCACTCATTGATAAATTTTGTGTCGATGATGAAATTAAAGGTTGTTTCTGCTCAATGATAAGCTCAGCAATTACTTGTCCCTCTGATGAGATTAAATGATGCAGAGTATTTTGCTCTTTAATGTATTTGCTAACAGCTAAAGGTGCAATCACTATACTATTATTGCTATAAACTAACTCGGCTTTATTATTTGCATTAAAACGATGCAGAGTATATTTAAAGTCATTATTGAGTAAGCTTGCAATATCAAGAAGTAATTTGGCTTTGTTTTGCCCGTATGTTGTTAGTGCTTCAACAATGGGCTGCTCAAGGCGTTCAGCAAGTTTTGTGAGTGCAATAGTAGAGGATTGGGGAAGTTCATTGTTCTCAGCATTGCTTTGTGAGTAAAGCGAATAGGCGACTATAAATAATGTGGAAATTATAAGGTTACTAACTAAAAATATAGGTAGTAGGCCCTTTATTGCTGAAGAGAACTTACTCTGCATGAGTTTTCCTATCGTGGTTTTATTAAAACGGTAAGCCTGTACCGAAAGCTATTGACTAATCGTAACACCTAAAAAAAATAATTCACTACGTTTTTTAAACTCTTTTGTTGAATAAATGCACGGTATGAACGAGATTTGTTGTTAGTTGTTTGAAAACCGTTCAAACAGTTGCAAAGGATAAAAAAAAAGTTGACTTGTAAGGGTAAAACTCGTTTAATACGCCGCACGCCCAGATAGCTCAGTCAGTAAAGCTATGTGGGAGTCGAATTATTAATCCGTTGTGATTACTAATAAGCACTGTTAAGTGCCTCGATAGCTCAG